>JAHDWY010000177.1 GCA_023384315.1 Candidatus Hydrogenedentota bacterium
GATTAGTGCTACTGCTTTTCCCATAGCGCTCCTTTCCGGAGGGATAATACCAGAGCGCAAACCCATTCGAGAAGGAGGCGCGAAGATGTTCGTCCGCTTGGGCTATTTGATGGTGTAGTTTACGCGCACGTCGCGCCGCTGGTAGGCACGCCCGCCACCACCGTGATTCGCGATGTCGAACACGATGGCGATGATGAGCAGCAACAGGCTCCAGCCGCGGAACCCGCCGTTTGCGTTCATGCCAATGGCGTACGCGCAGGTCGTGTAGGGCATGAAGAAAAAACCGAGCAGGGGCCAGAGATAGGTTTCAAAGGCCGTCGCCGTATAGCCGACCAGCCACATGAAGAACAGCGTCACGCGGGGGATGAGGAGTCCGATCAAGACGAGGAGACAAGGCATTTCGTTCTCCTTGTTTTGCAAGCGCCAAGCCAAGGCCGTCGGGGCGCGGCGTTTCTTAAGCCCAGAATGCTAACGCCACTCTACAACGGGAACATTCCTGATACAAGGCCGCGAAGGAATGCGAGAATCGAATTGTTTGCTTGACAGGAACCCTGCACAGGTGCAAGGCTCTTGACGAATCTGAGGATATTGCGAGATGAGCGTCCCAGGAACTTAGCGATCGTGAATCAGGAAAACCCAATCGATAGGGACATGGCACCCATGATTCGCGCCGAAGGACTCCGCAAGGAGTTTTCCGGTCCGAAGGGTGAGCCCGTGGTTGCCGTCAAGAATGCCACGTTTTCCGTCTCGGCGGGGGAAATATTCGGATTGCTGGGACCGAACGGCGCCGGCAAGACCACGCTCCTGCGCATGTTGGCCACGATCATTCAGCCGACCGCCGGGCAATGCTGGATCGCGGGTCACCCGGCGTCGCAGGCTCCCGAGCAGGCGCGCCGGCAGGTCGGTTTTCTGTCGGGCAACACCAAGTTGTACGGCCGCCTCAAAGCGCGCGAAATGCTCCTCTACTTTGGTCGTCTCTACGGCATGCGCGACGACGCCATCGCCCGACGCACGGAAGAATTAGCGGAATCGCTCGACATGAAGCCATTTATGGAGCGCCGCTGCGATACCCTCTCCACCGGCCAGACCCAGAAAGTTTCCATCGCGCGTGTATTGTTACACGATCCGCCGGTGCTGATTCTCGACGAGCCGACGCTGGGCCTGGACATCATGACCAGCACGGCGATCCTGGATTTCATCCTCGACGCCAAGCAGCGCCAGCACAGCATCATCTTCTCGACCCATTACATGACCGAGGCCGAACTCTTGTGCGACCGCGTGGGGTTGATGTACTCCGGCGAGATCATGGCTATGGACACGAAGCAACGCCTCTACGAGGAGACGATGACGGACAATCTGCACGACGTATTCCTGGCCTTCGTACACCGGCAGGCGGCGCTCCCGGCATGAAGTTTCACACCGTATTCGTCATCTTCCGCAAGGAACTGCTCGACATGCTCCGCGACAAGCGGACGTTGATCGCCATGCTGGGCATTCCCATCGTGCTCTATCCCGCGCTGTTCATCTTCGGGTCGCAGGCCGCCATGATGGAGCGGGATCGCGTCGCCCAGGCGCCCTCTCGTGTGGCGATTGTTGCGGACCAAGCCGATATCCTTGAAGACTGGCTGCACGGTGAGCAAAGCGTCGCCCTCAGGTACCCCGGCGATCCGGAAGCGGAATTGGCCGCCGGACGGATTCAGGCGGTCGTCGTCCTCGAAGGCGACCTGCAACAGGATCTGGAAGAAGGCCGAGCGGCGCAGATCACGATCCTCTATGACGCGACTGACACGGCCTCGCAGGAAGCGGTCAAACGGCTACTTGAGGCGTTCAACGCGCGCGAAGCGGATCTGCTCAAGACCCGCCTGGAAGATGCGGGCATTCCGGCCGACTTCGTGAACCCCCTCGAAGTATCGCGCGAGAACGTGGCGCCCAGCACGCGGACCACTCAGGTCGTGCTGGGCATGCTCATGCCCCCATTGATGATCGTCATGCTCGGCATCGGGGCCTTCTATCCCGCCATCGATCTCACGGCGGGAGAGAAGGAACGCGGCACTTTTGAAACGCTGCTCTCGACACCTACCTCCAGTTACGAGATTCTATCCGGCAAGTTCTTGACCGTCTTCATACTCGCGTTGCTGACCGGTCTGACGAACCTCGGCAGCATGGTGGCGACCTTTGCTTTTCAGCTTGCTCAGCTCCAGGGCGACATGGGCGTCTTCGAGCTGCGCTTGCCCATCAGCAGCGTCGTCGTCGTGATACTGGCCCTGCTACCCTTGGCATTCTTTATCTCCGCTGTCATGATGTCCATCGCGGTCCTCGCCCGAAGTTTTCGCGAGGCGCAAAGCCTCTTGACCCCGTTCCTTCTGATCCTTCTGTTTCCCTCCGGATATGCGGCTGTCCCCAGCGTGCATCTGACCACGTCCATGCAGTTCGTGCCCATCGCGAACTTTGCCCTCCTGTTCAAGGATCTGATGACGTCGCAGGTGGATCCCCAATCCATCGTCATGGTGCTGCTCAGCACGACGGTCTACGCGTGCATCGCCCTTTACGTAGCAGCGCGGATTTTCCGGCGGGAGGACGTCGTGCTCTCGGAAGATCGCGGCCTCCCCCTAACACTGCGCCGCTCGTTCTTCCGGCCCCGTGCTGAACCCACGCCGGGCATTGCCCTGTTCATTTTCACGTTGTGCCTGCTGTTGCTCTTCTACGTGGGCACCTACGCGCAGTCTGAACTCGCGGTTTGGGGAATCGTGGTGACCCAGTGGGGACTCTTCCTCCTACCGACGCTTCTCGTGCTTTGGTACGTGCGCGTCGATCTTCGGAATGCCTTGAGTCTGCGGCTTCCCCCGGCGGGGGTATGGCTCGCCACGCTCGTAATCGCTGTGGGCTGGGCAACGCTCAGCCTTCAGTTCAGCGTGTGGCAGCAGAAGATTCTGCCCTTCCCGGAAGATCTCGCGAAGCAGATGGAAGAGCTCATCGGGCTCGGCAATCAGCCGTTCTGGTTCCTTATCCTGGTGCTTGCGCTGTCGCCGGCAATCTGTGAAGAGGTCGTCTTTCGCGGCGCCGTACTCTCCGGACTCCGCCGCCATTTACCTTGGTGGGCGTTGTTTCTCTGCGTGGGAATCGCCTTCGGCGTGGCCCACATCAGCATCCACCGTATGATTCTCACGGCCCTGAGCGGCATCCTGCTCACCTATCTCGTGTGGCGATCCCGATCCATCTTCCCTGGCATGCTTACCCATTTCCTCATCAACACGACTGGCATCGTGCTTCAGAGCGAGCACGTGCCCGAGTCGATCCAACCCTTTGTCGACCGCACGCTAAAGGAAGAACAGGGATTCCCCTGGTGGCTCATCGCACTCGCGGCGATCGTCTGCACTGCTGGAATTTTGCTCATGGAACGCTTCCGTCCGCATCGCGAAGCAACGTGATCGCGTTCGACGGCGGGTTAGAAAACCCGCCCTCCTAGTATCTACGCCATCATCTCATTCGCGACCATCTGTTCGAGGGTCTGTCGTTTGCGGACGAGCAGGAAGGTGCCCCCCTTGGAAAGCATGACCTCCGGAGCCTCGGGAAAACTGTTGTAGTTCTTCGTGGACATGCCAGCACAATAGGCGCCCGCGCCGCCAATGACGAGATAGTCCCCGATTCGCGCTTCGGTCAGTGTGCGCGGCAGCAGGCCTTCCGGATTGCCGGGCTCCGGCGTCAACACGTCGCCGCTTTCGCAACAGTGGCCTACCACCAGGTAATCCCGCGTGCCACGAGGTTCCTCTTTATGCGGGACGACGGCGATCGGATGTTGCGCGCCGTACATGCTCGGCCGCACCACTTCGGTCATCCCGCTGTCGACCTTGATGAAGTGGTACCCGCCTGCGCCGGTGTCGATGACGTCAACGACGCCGCAAACGATTGCACCCGCATTGGCGACGAGATACGTTCCAGGTTCCAGCTCCAGGTGTAGCTTGCGCCCGTGATTGGCGTGGAACTCCTCGAAATCCTGTACGATGAGTTTGCCGATCTCCTGCAAGTCCGCAGACGCCTCGCCGGGCATCCGGCCCGCTTTGAATCCGCCACCGAGACTAAGGGTCGCGACCTCAGGTAATCGCGACGCGATGTCCAGCGACATTCGCGCGCACCGGTTCCACACCTCGGGATCCGTGCCGGATCCAATGTGCGTGTGCATCCGCGTGATTCGGAGATTATGTATCTGGCGAATGGTCTCGACATCGGCAAGATGCTCGTGCCAGATGCCGAAGGCCGCGGACGGACCGCCCACGTTGGTGCGGTTGGAGTGGCCCGAACCGAGGCCCGGGTTAATCCGGACGCAGACTTCAGCATTCGGAAACAGTCGTCCGTACGTATCGAGTTGATGGAGTGAGCACGCGTTAAACAGCATCCCTCGGGATACGAGTTCTTTCAGATTCTCCGGCATCTGCTGTGCAGTAAGCTGAATATGCGACGGGGCCACCCCCACCCGCATCGCGCGCTCGGCCTCATAGCCGCTGCTCGCATCGATATGAAGCCCCGCATTGGCAAAGAGCCGCACGACCGCCGCGCTGGGCAAGGCCTTCATTGCGAATCGCGCGGTAAGGCCATATGCGTTTGGGAAATCCAAAAGCGCCCGCGCCTGCTGTTCGAGGGTTCGTTCATCGTACACGTAGACGGGCGTGCCGAAGTTTCGCGCGACTTCCCGTACTTGGTCCGCCGACAAAAATGACCACTGCTCCATGTTGTGTTTTCAATCCTTCGTCGTGGGAGAACGCCTTACAGGGGTACTGCGGCAAAGCATATCAAATCACGGAAACGCGGGGCTACCCTGCGCCACGTCCGCGAGCCTCGTCGCTACGACATACCACCGTTATGCAGACTTATCGACCCAAAACCAGATCCATCCATCCCTCAAAGGTGTATTCGGGATTGCCCACTTCTCCCGGGAAACAAGCCAACTCCGGCGGCGGCAGATGCTCCACCCCCATCTCGGGAACGATCAAGCCGTACTGCCGTTCCTCGGTGCTGTAGAGTTTCTCCAACGGTTGCCCGGAGCGATCCGCCCACTCCCCGAACTTCACGGTCTCGTCAGGCAGCGGACGGCGTTCGGCTTCGTTCATGAGCCGTTCCTGAAACCAGAGCACCGAGTCGGGCGCGAGGAACAAGGGCCGGTGATCGGCGCCCGGCGCGATGCGGTAGCCGATGTCGTGGGAAATTCCGGAGTCGTCCAGGATCTGCTGCGCGCCCGCCACGTTGGCCTTGATGTACCGTACGAGCGCGGCACCGTCTTCAAAACTGTCGATGATGAGATCGCGGTCGCCGGAGTAGAAGAGCGCGGCGCTGTGGGGCGCGAAGAGGGCCGTCATCTCCGCGAAGCTCATCACGCGGGCGAACTCCTCGTACGGAAGCCGGGTACACTCCTTCCCTCGCACCACGCCGAGCCGGGTGAATCCCCAACCGCTGATCAAGGTGGCATGGATGCGCGGCTCCAAAACGCCGACGCATCCCGCCGAGGTACCACCCAGCGAGTTGCCCGCCAAACCGATGCGGCCGGGATCGACCTCCGGCCGTTGCGCCAGGTAGTCCACGCCGCGCAGGAGGTCCCACGCCATCTTGCCGAGGATGCTCCGCTTGAGCGTGTTTTGCACGAAATCAATGCGTTCCTGCTGGCTGAACCGGTACAGATCGTGCGCACGGCTGCCCATTTTGCCGTCGACGTTGCGCTCTTCCTCGCCGATCGTGTCGGGCACGAGTACGGCAAAGCCCATGGACGCGTAGAGCTGACCCGCGTACTGCGCGTAGAGCGCCGACTTCGAGCCGCCATGTCCGCACGCAATCAGGATCGCGGGGACGGGACCGCTCACGTCCTTGGGCAGATAGAACAAGGCGGTCACGCGCGATCCGGCTTCGCTTTGATACGAGATCGATTCGATCCGGCAGTGAGGGAGTTCGCGCTCCCGATGCGTCTGCGGATCGAGCGGTACCCGCGCCGAAGGTAGCGTCAAAGTGGCCGCCATCCATTCGCGCAGGGTGGCGCTGCGCTCCGGCCAGTTCACGGGATGGATGCGTTTCTCGGACTCTGCCGGAAAGCCCCGCTCCCAGCGCGCCGTGCCGATGGCGAAATACTTGTGCTCGAACGGCGGCGCGGGACGCGTCGCATACCAGATGCGCAACGACCCGTCGGCATCGCGCAACACGGATTGACTCGTCGTGTAGTGTGATTCCCATTCTCGCGACGGGTCCGGCGTGTAGACGGGGCTGCCCGGATGCTTGAGCCACGTCAGCCCGTCGTCGCTTATCGCGAAGCCCAACGCCGTCGTGTTGTCGCGGGCGGTCCAGTACGCGCCGTACCACATGCAATACCGGGCGCCGAACTTAAGCACCGCGGGGTAGAAGAGCCGCCGCGTTTCCCAGTCCTGACTCAACTCGATGCACGGCTTTTCCGCGACGTGCCACTGCGTGCCGTCGCGGCTGATGGCGTGGCGTATTACCCACGGTTCGGCCGACACGTCCGTATACCACATACGGTAGAACTCGCCAACCCGGAGAATCGTGGGCGCATACACGCCCGTCAGGAGCGCGGGGGAGGGCGCGTCCCATGTCTTGCCATCTTTACTGAAGGTCTCGTGTAGCGTATGAATGCCGTCTCCGGACGGAAAGTCTGTGCTTGAGAACCACATCCGAAGCCGTCCGTTTTCACGCAGGACCGATCCGTCAGGCGAACGCAAAAACGTGGGCGTCAACACCGAACGCGTTCCGTCACCAAAGCGGAACACCGGCTCCTCGGATATGCGCGTGAAGTTAATCCCGTCCGTGCTCGTCGCCAGCCCCATGGCGAACACCCGGTTCGCCACATCCGCCTGCGAGCCGCAGTAGTACATGGAGTACACGCCGTCTTCGTAGATGACCGCGGGCGCGAACATGTGTGTGTCGTCGAATTGCCCCGTGTGCCCGAGCGACAATACTGGCCCGTCCGAGTCGCGAGTCCAATCTTGCGAAACCAGCCAAGGGTCCATCGCGGAATCGGCATGAACGTCCATCGCGCCCGTCATGAACACGATAAACAGACAGAACGAACGTGAACCCATGAATTCCTTGTCCCTTCTCTGCGGTCTACGGCGTGCGCAAGTGCTCTCGATAAAACTCGCGCGCCGTCTCCAGTCGCTTCAGCACGGTCTCCTGTCGCTCGCGAGGCACGGGACTTCCCTCCGGCGCGACCCGCGCGCAAGCAGCCAGAAAACCTGATTCGACCACGTCGATCCATTCCAGAAAATACTGCGCCGCCTCTGGGGCGCGTGCCAGTGGCACTCCTGCCACGTCTAAGTACACCGGGCTCGTGATGGCGTACTGGCCTTCGACCATCGCATTGCCTTCAGGCGCATTCATGACCTCGGGTGCGGCGGGGCCTTTAACAATTGCCAACAGCCAGCCGCTGCGTTGAACCGGCAAGGTGATTTGCTCGTCGACACGGCCATTCGACGCCGCCAGCATCGCGACGAGAGAACCGTCTTGCCAGAGTTCCACGCTGTCGATGCCCCATATGCTCTGCGCAGTTACCTGAACGGAGATCTCGCCTGGCGCGCCGAGATTGACCGTTTCGCCGATTCCCGCACCATTAACCGACACCGAAACTAGAGGACCGTTCGTAGCAAAGGTGCGGCCTTCGCGGTATGCTTCCGCAATCTCTGGCCACTCCAACGCCTCCGCATCTACATACGTCCGCATGCCGCCAATGGGTTCCCGAGCCTGGTCCACGTGGAAGTCGGTCGATGCCGAAACGCCGATTCGTGCACCACAATTCAACAGCCGCATGTAGTCCCGCAACTTCACTTCATAGGGTGCGCTGTCCGATTCCAGCGTCAGCATGTCGAGCGTGAATCGCGCTCCCAGCGCGGCGTCGATGGGATAGCCGCGCGCGCCGTG
>JAHDWY010000178.1 GCA_023384315.1 Candidatus Hydrogenedentota bacterium
CGCTATCGCAGAAGAGGACGGCGGGTTCCCGTCCCGCGAAGCTCCTCTCGGCGATCGTATCGAGCGGTTCGATGAGATTCTCCGCGAGCGTCATTGGAACGAAGGCGTCATTCAGACGCAGGTGATCTTCCCACCCGCCGGAGAGAAGCGGCCTATAACAGGGAACCACGAAGATGTTTGCGGCCGCACCGCCGTGCTCCTCGCGGGGTATTCGCACCGGTACGCGGTTACGCAGGACCCCCGGCATCGCAAGCTGGCCGACGAACTCATGGAAGGCATTCTCACCCTCGAGCGGGTAACCGGCGTGCCGGGGTTGGTTGCGCGCGGTTTTTACAAGACCGACGAGCCCTTGTGGCACGAACAGGCCTACTTCTTTTCCAATGAATGGCACGATTCGTCGTCCATGCCGGGCTATCGCTGGGTAGGCGATCTCAGCAGTGACAAGTTTGTCGATCTCTTCTACGGCGTCGGCACCTATTGGGAGATCTGCGCGGACGAGAAGCACCGGCAAATCGCGGCGGACTTTCTCGACCGCTTCATTGGCCGTTGTGTGGACAACAACTTCAAACTCGTGGATCTCGATGGCAAGATGACGTTGTGGGGCAACTTCTGTCCCGACCTGCCACACGAGAACCTGAACGCCCTCGAGATGCTCGCGGGATTGAAGACCGCGCACCGCATGACGGGCAAAGAACGCTACCGTGCCGCCTACAACAAGCTGATCAAGACGCATCACTACGACGATCAAGCCATCATGGCCAAGGTCTTGTGGCCCGACGAGTGGGCGGTGCCATGGGACGACAACCTTGCGGCCAAGTCGTATTGGATGTTGCTGCGGTACGAGACCGATCCGACTTTGCTGACCAAGTATCGCATGGCGTTGAATCGCCATCTGTTTTCGTGGAAGCGGTTGGGATTCGAGTACGGCGCGGTGCCGTACTACTTCATGCTTTACGAAGTGTTGACCGGCGATGTGGTCATCGACGAGAAAGTCCGCGGAGAGATTGACGGCATGTGGCCCGGCCGGCGTGAGATGAAGACCTTTACCGTTCCGACGCCGGATGGTTCAAAGACCATGGAATCTCTGGAGGAAGAGATTAACGTAGATGTAATCAGGAACTACTGGTTCGCGCGCCACTACGGCTTTGTCGATGGCCCGGAAGCGGCATTGGAGCCTCAGTTCGGCACTTACGCGTGGAAAGAAGCCAATCCCGAGCCGTCGAACGATCCCGCCGCGCCGGAAGGCATGGTTTACGTGCCCGCCGGACCCTTCATTATGGGAAGCGACTTCGGCGACCCCGACGAGTCGCCGCAACACGTCGCCACGACCAGCGCTTTCTTCATCGACGCGTACGAGGTGAGCCACGCCGACTTCAAAAAGTTCGACCCGAACTACTCGTATCCCGAGGGCAAGGAGAACTTCCCCGCCGTGGTCACCTGGGAGCAGGCCAACGCCTATGCCGCGGCCATGGGCAAACGCCTGCCCACCGAAGCCGAATGGGAGAAAGCCGCGCGCGGCATCGACGGCCGCCTCTATCCCTGGGGTGACACCTACGATCCGACCTTCATCGCCTACGACCGTTCCATCGGCCGCGGCGAAACCATCGCGAATCCAACGAGCCCCTACGGCTGCTACGACATGGCCGGCAGCGCCTACGAATGGACGTCAAGTTGGTATCAACCCTACGAAGGCAACCCGATTCCCAACGACGAATACGGCGAGAAAAACAAGGTCATGCGCGGCGGTTCAAACTTCAACGACCTCGCCATGATGCGCACTACCCACCGCTACTACCTCCCGCCCGACACGACGGGGAATTACAACAGCGGATTCCGATGCGTGAAAGATGTCGAGTAGATCGGACTTAAACGTAGCGCCTCAGATCTCGTCGTCGATTTCGAGGTAGTGCATCCAGGCCTGGTTGCGGAGGGCGTCGCGGACGTGGGTCTGGTCGTTGGGGGAGATGTCGGCTTCGAGCGCTTGGTAGAATTTTTGCCAATCGAAGTGGAGGACGGCGACATTCTGTCCCGCGATGACGCTGGCGAACCGTTTCGCCTCGTCTTCGAGGTGGAACTGCTGCATCTCGCCCAGCAGCGCCGGCGCCTGTACGCGGGCCTCGAACCCGTCCGACTTGCGCACGGTCACCTCGCCTTGCAGTAACACGAACCCGTCGCCTGCGCGCGCGTCGCCTTCCGTGTACAGCACGTCGCCGGGTTCCATGTTCGAGAACGTCGAGATACGAAGCAGCGTCGCCGCGACCCGTTCCCGCAAGGGGTCCGCCAACTCCAGCAACACCGAAAGGCGCTTCACCTGATCTTCCAACTGGCCCATGAGGAATCATCGCTCCAGCAGTTCAACACAACCCTCGCAGCCGGACTCCGATTGTAGAGCCTCGCCGCGGCGGGATCAATGACTCGTCGGACTGGTTCTACCGACGGCTGATGGGGATCGGCAGTGAACGGCGCCGCCGAGGCGCCGCAGTGGCCCAACGGGCCTAGATACGCTCAGCCCCGGTTTGGCCGCCGCGAAGCAAGGCCTAGCCGGGGTACTCAGCAATGTGTTCTCGTGATTCTCTGAAAGAGATACATAGTGCATGTTTAACCCCTTCAGGGTAAGTTTGGTTTTACGGGTGCTCAGATCCCCAGGTAGCTCCTCCCGTCGGTCGGAGCAACCTGGGGCTAAGAGTATGCAGGCCCGTTGGGCCAGATGAGAATCGTTCGACTGAGGCACGTTTGACTGAAACTGCTTGTCTTCACGCATCGGTCCGTTATACTGAAACTTCTGCGGGCGTTTGGAGCGAGGAGCCAGGACTGATGCAAGGCGCACCTTCGAGACGGGACTTTATGAGAACCATGGCGGCGGGCGCAGCAGCGGCCGCGTTGCCGCGAACTGCACAGGGAGGAGCCGGCCCTATGCGCAGACCCAACATCATCATTATTCTCGCAGACGATCTCGGTTACGGCGATCTCGCGTGTTACGGCGCAACGGATCTGCAGACGCCGCACATCGACAGCATCGCGCAACGCGGCATGACGTTCACGAACTTCTACGCGAACTGCCCCGTGTGTTCGCCCACGCGCGCGGCGCTGCTGTCCGGCTGCTATCCCGATCGCGTCGGCGTGCCTGGCGTGATCCGCACGCACCGGGACAACAGTTGGGGGAAGCTTAGCCCCGACGCGGAACTATTGCCCGCGGCGCTTGGACCCGAAGGCTACCACACCGCCATCGTCGGCAAATGGCATCTCGGCCTCGAATCGCCGGATACACCGACGGAACGCGGCTTCCATCACTTTCACGGATTCCTCGGCGATATGATGGACGACTACTACACGCACCGCCGCCACGATATCAACTACATGCGCCGAGGCGCGGAAGAGATCGATCCCGAAGGACATGCCACCGATCTGTTCACCCATTGGGCGAACGAGTACATCACGGAACGCGCGGCTACGGAGCAGCCGTTCTTCCTCTACCTCGCGTATAACGCGCCTCACACGCCGGTCCAACCGCCGGAGGAATGGGTCGACCGCGTGAACCAGCGCGAATCCGGCATCGATCCCGATCGCGCGAAACTCGTTGCCCTTATCGAGCACCTCGACGACGGCGTGGGGAAGGTGCTACGCACGGTCGAGTCCGCAGGCATTGCGGAGAACACCTTGGTCGTCTTCGTGTCGGACAACGGCGGCTACCTCAAAGTCGGCGCGAACAACGGCAACCTCCGCGACGGCAAGGAAGACATGTACGAAGGCGGCATCCGCGTGCCCATGTGCGCCATGTGGCCCGGCACGATTCCCGAAGGCGCGACCTCCGATCGCGTGGCACTTACGATGGACCTTTTCGCGACTGCTTGCGCCGCCGCCGGCGCGACGCCCGGCGCGGACATCGACGGCCACAGCATCCTGCCCACCTTGCGCGGCGAGGATCAGCCGGAAGAGGATCGCACGCTCATCTGGGTCCGCCGCGAAGGCGGACGATATGGTGGCCGCGACTATTGCGCCGCGCGCCAGGGCACCATGAAGCTCCTGCAAAACAGCCCCTACGAACCCATGCAGCTCTACGACCTTGCCGCGGACCCGCTGGAGCAATCGCCCCTGCCGCAGGAGCATCCGATGTATCGGACGTTGTTCAAGGCCCTCAGCGATCACATCAACGACACCGGAACCGTGCCGTGGCAGAGGAAAAAATAAAGCACGAAATCCGAAACAAATCCAAATATTCAAAATTAGAAATGACCAAATAGGAGCACGGGCGTCCCGCCCGTGGCACAAGGCAAGCGATACGAGCAGTACCGCTTGTGCAAACACGATAACGCACCGCGTAGCGTGAAGGCATTTGAGGGGCAGGAACATCCCCCTTGATCCCCCTTCAAAGGGGGAAAGGGTGGAACGCAATTTGTGTGCTGTTTGCGTATTCGCAGCTGTGTCGTGGTTCGTCTCATCACCCATTTCGCACCCCTTGAAAGGGGGAATGGGTGGAACGCAGTTTGTGTGCTGTTTGCGTACAGAACACCAGAAGAACATCCCTTTTGATCCCCCTTCGAAGGGGGAAAGTCGCGCAACGCTTCGCGTTGCGTTTGGAGCGGACCAGAGTCGGCATGAAGGGCGTGTTGCGACGTCTCTAGCGACAAACCAGGCTGAACACAATTCCCCCTTCGAAGGGGGATCAAGGGGGTGTCCTCTTCTGTCCTCCCATTGGATGGCATCAGCCTTGTGCCCCTGCTCACCGGCGACCCCGTCGACTGGCCCGACCGCATGCTCTTCTCCCACTGGAAAGGCCGCGGCGCCGTCCGCACCGAACAATACCGCCTCGTTGTCGAACCCGGCCGCCACACCCTCTTCGACATGCAGGCCGGCCCCGGCCAATCCACCGGCATCGCCAAGTCGCACCCCGACGTCGCCGCCAAGCTCCGCGCCGCCGTCCGTGCCAAGCCTGGGCTGCAGGTATGTAGGCCCGTTGGGCCAGATTGGACCGGAGCGGAAGCTCGTTGGGCCAAATTTAACCGAATGCGGACGACAATCTTGTAAGCTCGGATTGGATTGTGGTGCAGGCTTCCAGCCTGCCGAGTTCACAGGCTGGAAGCCTGCACCACAATTTGGCGTTTTTGATTTCCCGTGCCGGTGTGCGTTGTCCGGGAACGGTGCTCGTCATTGGCGAACTGGGGATTGCTGAGGGCCGCGCCTGCACCCACAGACGTCGACTTTCGCGATGCCCGCGGTGATCGAGCTTTCCATCGCTTCTTGCGCCCCGTCCGGGGCTTGATGTGAGGGGGCTTCGGGACCCAGGGGTTCCGCTCGTACCTCGCTTCATCACGCCGGCGGCGTGACTACAGTCGAGTCGCCCCGTCCGGGGCTGCATTGTTACGCGCTTTCAGCGCTTGCTGGGTGTTAACGACGACTATCTCGGGGCGGCGCTTCGCTCTGCCCCGAGCTATCCTGTTATGGCCCTACAGGCCAGCCCTCCGAAGGCCCTCATCTGGAGTCTGCTCTTACATCGGTGCGAATCGGTGAAATCGGTGGGCATTACTACGTTTTGGTCGCGGCTATGCCGCGCTGGACTACAGCGAGTCGCCCCGTCCGGGGCTGCCGACGTCTTGCATGGCGCTTCTTTACGCCCTGAACATGCAAGATCGAAGCGGGTACCGAACGTTGCCGCGAAGTCCCCGCGCATAATGTGACTGTCAAGGGGCGGCGATTCCGTTCACTTCTTTATGGCGTTCGGCTCGAACCACGATGGATTCAGGAGACTTTCCAGTTCGTCCTTGTGTTCGTTGCGCCACGCGGTGGATTTTGCCTGGGCTTGGGCGATCTGCTCCGGGCTCATCTTTTCGGCAAGGGTGGCGCGCGCTCTTTTCGCCTTTTCACTCCCCTGCTGGCCGGCCAGATCGCACCACATATAGGCTTGTACAAGATCCTTGGGAACGCCAACGCCCTGGGAGTAGATGAGGCCCAGTCTTTCCTGCGCCCGGCTCATGCCCTGCTCCGCAGCATCGCGAAACCACTTCGCCGCCTGACCGTAGTCCTGTGGAACACCGGTTCCAGTGGAGCACATCATTCCGAGAATACACTGGGCGTCTTTCACACCCGCTGCAGCGGCTTCGCGAAACAGGCGAACGGATTCCGGGAGGTTCTTCCCAACACCGTCGCCTCGCAAATACATGAGGCCGAGGCCGAACTTGGCCTTTGGGTCACCATTCTCGATCGCCTTCCGGTACCAGTTAACGGCTTCGATGTAGTCCTTTGGCACGCCTTTGCCGGTGAAGTACATCACGCCAAGATAGCACTGCGCGTCTGCGCTTCCTTGTTCGGCGGCTTTGCGAAACCACTTCGCCGCCTCCGGCAGGTCCTGGGGTATTCCATAGCCGAGCGCGTAGATTGCTCCAAGTTTACGTTGGGCATCGACGTATCCCTGTTCGGCCGACTTCCGGTACCATTTGACTGCTTCCTCGATGTCCGCCGGTACTTCCGACCCGAGTTCGTATTTTCCCCCGAGTAGGTATTGGGATTTCGCGTCCCCGCTTTCGGCGGTCGGCCGCAGGACTTCGAGTTGAAAGTCTTCGTCCCGATGCGATTCGGCGTGCGGTTGACCAAAAACAGCCGAACTACTAAGGAAAGGGAGACAGATCCAGATCGCCCATGTATATCGCATGGATTCCCCTCGCGATGGCGGCAGTGCTCCGAATCAACGGTACGCGTCACATCTGCTATAGTCGTGTTAGAGTATCATGATTGGGGAAATCTCACAAGACCCCGAAGAGGGCCGGGTGGGTGCAGCTACCGATTTGCTTCGGGCTCAGGGCAAGGCGGGCGAGGTACCCGCAGGGGCCGGCGACGGCTCTTGGATTTGGCTTTCGCGTGCCACTTCCTCCGCGTCCTGCGGCGGGCCCCAGAATTGGGCGAGGGTGGGGCCGTGGTTTTGGTAGCGGTCGCGAAAGAGGAAGTTTCGGATTTCGTAGGGCCAGACGCGGCGTCCGATCTTGGAGTACCAGCGCATGGCGTAGCGGATTTCGGGGTCGCGGTGGAGGAAGAGGCGCCGGAGGGCGCGCGGGCGGAGTTGCATGACGGCTTCGATGAACTTCACCCAAAGGAGCACGCGCCAGGGAGACAGATAGCGCGTGGCGAGCACCTGGTGTTTGTAGTCCCACCTGCGCCGGTCGCTTTGCACGACGCGCCGCGTTGCCGCGACCTCGTAGTAGGCGGTCCAACGGTGGGGCGTGACGTACAACAATTGAATCTGGTCCGGGTCGTAGGAGAGCAGGTGCCGCAAGGAGCGCCAGTAGTCGCGGTCGCGTTCCTCTTCGAAGCCGACCACGTAGGTCGCCATGGAGATGATGTCGTGCCGGCGCAGCAACTGGATGGCTTCGCGGTCTTCGCTTACCGTGGATGCCTTTCGGATCCGGCGCAGCGTCGCCTCGTCGTAGTTCTCGATGCCGAGCAGAAAACGGACGAAGCCGGCCTTCTTGTACAAATGCAAGAAGTCCTTGTCGCGCACGATGCTGTCCGCCCGGATCGAGCCGACGAGGGTCAGGGGGACGTTCTCGGCGATGAGGGCTTCCAGAAAGGCGCGCCAGGCCGGCTTGGACGCAGCGGGATGCTCGTCGGCGAAGTTGATCACGTCGACGCCGTGGACGCGATGCAGCCAGGCAAGTTCCGCGGCGAACTTTTTGGGATCGCGATGCCGCCACCGCCGCCAGAAGAGTTGTTGTCCGCAGTAATTGCATTGGTAGGGGCAGCCACGGGAGAACTGGACCACCACGGCGCGGCGTCCGCCCCAGTAACTGTAATCCTTGAAATCGATCAGCTCCCAGCCGACGCGATAGTCGTCGAGATTCTGGATGAGCGGCGCGTCCGGCGTGGCGACGGGCTTGCGGTCTTTGCGATAGGCGATGCCGGGGATGTCG
>JAHDWY010000179.1 GCA_023384315.1 Candidatus Hydrogenedentota bacterium
TCCGCTTGCGGTCCAAAGCCCTGCGACGGCACTAACGGACGGATACAATACGTTCGAGGTGTTGCCGGAGTCCGCTGCGGCGGAACACCAAATTGTCTGGGTGGAACTACAGTTTGACGAAGAGTAACTCGAATGCTGATTGTGGTGCAGGCTTCCAGCCTACGAAGTTCTGCAGGCTGGAAGCCTGCACCACAATTTCACGCATCAAGAGGCAATGGAGATCGATCATGCGCGTAGCCTGGATAGGATTGCTCGTCCTCCTATTGCCGACCTCCGCTTACGCCGACCTCAAGATGCCGGTTATCGAGGGGGAATGGTGGCAGGTGGCGGGCGACCCGGACTTGGGCCAGTACACCGATCCAAAACAGCAGCCCGTCGATTTCGCGGTGTGGCAGGCGGCAGACGGCACTTGGCAGCTGTGGTCGTGCATTCGCCACACCACCTGCGGCGGCCATACGCGCCTGTTTCACCGCTGGGAAGGGCAGCGCCTCACGGACACCGATTGGGAGCCGAAAGGCATTGCCATGATGGCGGACCCTGGCCTCGGCGAACCCTTGGGCGGATTGCAGGCGCCGCATGTGGTGCAGTGGCAGGGCAAGTACTGGATGGCCTACGGCGACTGGGACGACATCTGCTTCGCCACCAGTGAGAACGGCAAAGAGTTCACCCGAATCATTCAGCCGGACGGTGAGACGGCGGTATTCACCGAAGGTCCGGGGGTGAACACGCGCGATGCCATGCTCCTCTTCACGGAGGGGCTCTGGTACTGCTACTACACGGCTTTCCCCAACGGGCGCGGCTACGACTATTGCCGGACCTCGCCCGATATGAGGACCTGGAGCCATTCGTCTGTCGTGGCCTACGGAGGCTGGGCCGGCAACAATCCGTTTTCGGCGGAATGCCCGCACGTGGTCGAGGTCGATCCCGGTGAATACTACCTGTTTCGCACGCAGCGGTACGGGGAAGACGGGCAGACTTCGGTGTACCGTTCGGAGAATCCATTGAACTTTGGGATCGACGACGACTCGTACTTCGTGACGTCCATGCCCGTCGCCGCGCCGGAGATTGTCTTGTACGAGGGTCAGTATTACATGGCTTCCCTCTTGCCCAGTCTCAAGGGTATCCGAGTCGCCAAGCTGAATTGGGTTCCGGTCGAAACCGTTGGTACGCCTGTCTTCGACATTGACGACACGGACGCGCAAGAAGAATGGAGAGTCGTCGAAGGCAAATGCGATCCCCTGTTTACCCAATCGACACGGCAGAATTTCGCCGCGCCCATGGATTGGTTCATCGGCACCGCTGAGGTTGCCGAGGGCGGTTTCGACGACGGGCGGGTCTGCGTCGTCGAATCACCGGCCTTCACCATCATGGACGCACCATACGCCGTCTACATTTCCGGCGGCGCACGCGATACCACGGTGCATATCCTTGTGGCCGACGCCGCCACCGGCGAACAGTTTCTTCGCATGACTGGCCGAGCCAGCAACCGTCTGGAGCGGCGAATCGTCGATTTGTCCCCGTTGGCGGGAAGAGAAGCCGTCGTTCGGGTTGTGGACCGCGACTCGGAGCCCTGGGGGCACATCAATTTCGGCGGGTTATTCGTATTGAGCGGTCAGGGGAACTCTGACTGACGATCGGCGGCACGCGTCGTCATTCTGCGCGTAGCGAAGAATCTCTCATGACTGAGCTGACAGGAATGGGAATTCTTCGCATCGCTCAGAATGACGGCATCGCGCAGAGCGTGCAAGATAACCGGGTCATCCCGCTTCGACTTCGTCTTCGTCGCTCTCTTCCACTTCCACCAGTTCCGAGCGGCCGGCCATGTCGCGTTCATTGGCCCACATCAGGAAGCGTTCCACGCGGTCGAACACTTCCTCCGAGCCCGGTCCGTTGATGATGCCGTGGCGGTCGTGGTCGAAATAGGTCAACTCCTTCTCGTGGGTGCCGAGCCGTTCGTAGATCCCCATGCCGCTCGTGGGATCGACGATGGGATCGCGGTGGCTCTGCACCAATAACGCGGGAACGCAGACATCGCCGAGGACTTCTTCCATGGCGCGCATGGCGCCGCCCAGTTCCTTCACGCCGGTGACCGGATTGCGCGTGTAATTGATGTGCTTGTTCTCTGGCGTATTCTCAACGTACTCCCAGTTGCTTCCGCCTTTCCATCGGGACAGCAGACTGTTCATGGACACGATGGACGATGCGAACCGGGCCATGTAGTTGCGCAATTGCAGGGGCGCGTTGATGGCGAATACGGCTTTAATCTTGTCGCGTTTCCTGCCCGCCGCAAGAAGTGCGAGCACTCCGCCGGTTGAGAAGCCGCCGAGGATGATGTTGTCGGTGAGGCTTTTGATGATCGCATAGCCGCGGTTGACCGACTCGTACCATTCCTCCCACGGTGTCTGCGCCAGATCCTCCGGCGACGTGCCGTGCCCGCGCAAACGTACTGAGTACACAGCGTACCCCTTCGCTTCGAAGTGCTCCGCCAAGGTCCGCACTTCCAACGGCGCGGCCATGTAGCCGTGTATCAGCAGGATTCCCGCCTTGAACCGTTTGGGCGCGAGAAGAAAGGGCCGGCCCACATCCTGCGGCTTACTTTCGCCCGGTTTCGCAAATTCTGCGTAGTCGCGCTCGAAGATCTCCATATCTTCCAAAAGGAAGATCGAGCGAATCTTGCTCGACAATACCGTGCGTGGCGTATGGGCTACGTTGCGAATGAGATTGGTCAGAAGTGACAGCGGCTCGATCTCATTGGCAATCACCGTGGTGAGTTCGTCCTTGCGAACGGTCTGGAACTCGCCGCGTCCGGGCCGCAATTGAAAGTTCTTGATATAGAAGTTGCCCTGGCGGCGGAGGATTCCATCGTTGATGCAGAGTTCAACGAAATCGTTGAACGCCTTGCTCGGGTCTTCATAAATGATGTTTCGGTAGGATTGATCGAGCACGTGATGGAGGCGGTGCTGCCCGAGTTGTTTGATTTGATGCACGCACAGGAAGATGCGGTTGCGATAGGCGCGCTCCGTGAACTTGCGCGCCCGCTGATGGCGGATAATGGTCCCAAAGATGTGGTCGTAGTTGACCGTCGTGTTCCGGTAGATGTCCGCCATGTACCGGATCATTAACCGCCGCGCTGCTTCGTTGAAGGTGGATTCCGGGTCTTCTTCCAGCGGTGTAAGGCCCGCGCCTGGCGTGCCTTTCAAACGATCGAGATCGGGCGCTTGCAAATACTCCCGTACGTCGATGGGTTCGCCGAAGGTCACGTCGATATCCGTGTCCTTGGATAGCACCGTGCCTTCGACGGAAAGCTCTTCGAGGGCGCGGCGGCTCAGGTCTTTCGCGATTCCACGCGCGACGCGCAACACAATGTTCTCGTGCGCGCGGATCGGAAAGTAGGTTATGTTTACCGGTATGATCGCCGTGTGCTGCTCCAGCACGCGGTCCAGGGAGACGACGCAGAACTTCTCGAGCACGCTGGTTAGTTCTTCCTGCTCATCCGGATTGTCTTTCAGCAGGGCAAGCCGTTGCCGGTAAAACTCGGCGCGGAGCGCGAGCACGGCGGCTCCCGTATGCGGGGGCCGGCGGGTCCCCTTGCTGTACACCGTGAACATGCCCTGCGCATCGACGACCTTCTTGTCCTTGATCATCCCGCCTTCGGGAAAGATGATCCACGGGTTCTCGCCGTTCAACAGCGAACAAATAATCGTCCGGTCGCGGTCGGGATCCTTGGTCGAAACGTTGCCCATGGAAAGCAGGTACTTCCCGATGCGGCCAACAAAGAGTTCCGCCGCCGCAAGAGACCAGATTTCCTTGCCGGTCTGCCGGTTCAGGATGTAGGGCAGAAGGACCGTTTCCAGGCGCGTGAAATGATTGACTACGAAGATAATGGCAAGGTCGTCGCGGATATTCTCCACGTTGTGCAGCCGGATGTTGGCCTTGATCAATTTGGTCGCGATATCCAACGTCCATTTTGAGGACTTGACTGCAAACGCACCCATGACTTCCCCTGGCAACTGTAATGGCTAACGACCGGTGTCTGTCTTCACTATACCGCAGGAATTCCAAGTCGGCAAGACACACCCGGCGCAGCGTTCGAAAAGAGTATTGTGGTGCAGGCTTCCAGCCTGCCTGGGAAGTTGGCCGAAAGCCTGCACCACGTCACACGGTTCCTCGCGATGCGTTCAGTTAGACATCGCCGGGCTTACGCGAGGTCAAACAACAATACTTCCGAGTCTTCCGTCGCCCGGATCTCCAGATCGGTCTCCTCGCTGATAGCCGCACCATCCGAGACGTTCAGCACTTCACCGTTAACTGTCACCGAACCGCGCAAGACCTGAATCCACGCGTGGCGACCTTCGGCGAGCGCGTGCGAGACGGACGCTCCCGCATCGAGCGCGGCGAGGTACACCGACGCATCCTGATGGATCGTGAGCGCGCCGTTTTTCGCTTCGCGCGCCGCGACCAGCAGCAGACGGTTATGCTTGTCTTCATCGGAATATGCGCGTTCCTCGTAGCCGGGTTCGAGTCCATCCCGCTCGGGGAACAGCCAGATCTGATAAAAGTGGACCGGCTCCGTGTCCGACGCGTTGAACTCGCTGTGACGAATCCCGGACCCGGCCGTCATACGCTGGAACATTCCGGGGCGCAAGACGGAACCGTTCCCCAAACTGTCGCGATGCTCGAGTCCGCCTTCCAGGACATAGGAGAGAATCTCCATGTCCTTATGGCCGTGCTCACCGAAACCTTCTCCCGGTTTCACGCGGTCTTCGTTCATCACGCGCAACGCGCGGAATCCCATGTGCTCCGGGTCGTGGTAGCCGCCAAAGGAAAACGTGTGGTTCGTATCCAACCAGCCGTGGTTGAAATGACCACGTTCATTCGATCGTCGAATCGTAATCATCGTGGAACCTCCTCGGGTTGTACTCTGCGTTCACTCGCTTGCCAACCATGCGTCGACCACCGCCGTGTTACTTGGCACTCGCTTTCCGAGCATCGATGCTGAACGCGCCCGCTCCATACGCAACGATCTGCAGCAGGCCGCCCATGATGGCCAGATTCTTCATGAAGTTGATGGTCTGCATGCGAACCTGGTCCGGTTCCACCGACCAGAAGGCATGGAAGATGAGCGTTGCCGGGATGAGAAACACAATCAACGCCACCGCGCCCCATCGAGCCTTGAATCCAGTCAGCACGGACAAGCCGCCCACCAGCTCAAGGAGGATTGCCATGACAAGAAGAAACCCCGCGGCGGGCATACCGTGGGAGGCCATGTAGCCGGTGGTGCCGGAGAAATCCGTGATCTTGCCAAAGCCGCTCATGAGAAAGATGGCGCTCAGCAGAATGCGTCCGGGCAGTGGTGCGTAACGGTTCAGTGCAGAGTCCATAAGATCCTCCTTTGTCTCCGCGGGACGGCCCGCGTTCAGGTTTAATTAGTTGTTCCAACAGGTATTGCCTCGCAAAAAAATCGGGACAGTTCCCGCTTACTGTTCAAATGGGCGAGCGCAGCAGAGGAAAAGGGAAACTTCCCCTATTTTTCACCCAAGTGCGGCTCACGTGCTTTGACCATGAGGCGGCTGATGGTGGCCAGTTCAGTCGCGCTCATGTGCCCCAGGAGCTTCCGGTGCATCTCCCGAACGGGACCGTCCAAGGTGGTCAAGGTGTCCAGGCCCGCCGGCGTGATGTGGACATAGATGACGCGCCGGTCTACCTTGCAGCGTTCCCGCCGGGCCAGTTTGAGCTTTTCGAGCCGGTCGATTAACCGGGTCATGTCGGGCTCCCGGGCGACCATCCGGTCACCGATGTCGTGCACCCGCGCGCCGCGGTCGCCCGCGCCGCGCAGAATGCGGAGAATGTTGTACAGCGGCGCGGAAAGGTTGTGCTCTTTCAGGAGCGCCGACGAGATCCCGGTAAGGACGCTGTGCGTGCGCATGATATTGAGCATGGCCTCGTCCTCAGGCCCCGCAAAGGCTTTACGTTGCTTGAGTTCGGTTTGAAGTGCCGAAGTCATGGTGTCCTCGCTTTCCGGTTGACTCAACGCCATTATACCGTAAAACAGATATTGTGTCAACATCAATATACCGCCGCGATCCGACCGCCCCCAGAACCGTGCGGAGGACTGGGATTGGACCCTCTTGATCTGGCAAGGTACGGACAAATCTCCGCCAGCCGGGGATCGCGTACGTCTCGCGCCCGTAAGTCCTTTCCAGGCTGGGCAAGCAAGGACCTAGAAAGATGCCACTGAAGATTGCCTTTGCCGGATTCCGACACGGACACATCATGGCCTTGTACAAGTTGTTGCTGGATCGGAGCGATGCAACAATTGTGGCGGCCTGCGAAGAGGATCCGGAGGCCCGGGAAAGCGCCATGAATCAAGCGGTTCGCATTACGCACCAGAGTTTCGATGAGATACTCGCTTCGGTCGAATGCGACGCAATCGCTTGCGGCGATTACTTTGCCATCCGCGGAGAGCGCCTCATCGCCGCGTTGGAAGCGGGCAAACATATCATCGGCGACAAGCCGCTGTGCACACGCCTCACCGAACTGGACCGGATTCAGGAACTGGCCCACAGCAAACACTTGAAGGTCGGGTGCATGTTGGACCTGCCAAATCTCGGACCCTACATCACCCTGCGCAACATGATCCAGAACGGCGCTGTGGGTGAGGTCCATACCGTGACTTTTCTCGGCATCCACCCCCTCAACTACGCCAAACGGCCCCAGTGGTATTTTGAACCCGGCAAGCACGGCGGCACGGTCAACGATATCGGTATCCACGCCGTCGACATCATTCCGTGGCTGACCGGGCGACGCATAACCAGCATTACCGCAGCGCGAGGCTGGAACGCGCGCTTGCCGCAACACCCTGAGTTCCAAGATGGCGGCACCCTGATGCTGCGGCTCGACAATGACGGCTGCGCTCTGGGCGACGTTTCCTATTTGAGCGTCGATACGACGGGGTACAAGAATCCCGCGTACTGGCGATTCACCATTACCGGCTCGGCGGGGCTCATCGAAACGGCATGCACGGATACGCTCGTGCACCTGTACCGCCACGATTCCGGGAAGCCCATCGAAGAGCCAATCGCCGAACACGCAACCGGCGGGTTTTTCGAAGATTTCCTGCGCGACGTGGCAGGAGAACCCAACCAGGGCGGACTCCACACGGAGCGGGTGTTGCACAGTTCCAGAGTCACCCTTCTGGCCCAACAGGCAGCGGACACGGGGCAGTTTCCGGTAGACGTGCCCACAGGCTGACTGCGACACCGTCCTTGCTGACGCTCCCATATTGCTCTCACCACCTTCGCTGAAACGGGACGCGCCCCTGTAGTATACTTGGCCCTTTCGAGTGGTCGAGGGAGTATTCCGGGAAATGAAGACACTGGTATCGGTGGTCGTCCCCTTCTACAACGAGGAGGACAACGTACTCCCATTGGCAAACAAGGTCGCCGAGGTATTCGCCGGCCTGCCGGACTACGAGTACGAGTGCCTCTTCGTCAATGACGGGAGCAAGGATGGTACCCGGGCCCGGTTAGACGGACTCGCGGAGCAGGATGCGCGAATTCGGCCCCTGCACCTGGTGGAGAACCGGGGCCAGTCGGCCGCCTTGGTGGCCGGGATGGGGCGCGCGAAGGGCGAGTTCATCCTGACGCTGGACGGCGATCTGCAGAACGATCCCTGCGATTTCCCGAAAATGCTGGAGTTGTTGAAGGACTACGACTGCGTGTGTGGCTATCGGGCGAATCGTCAGGACACGTGGGTCCGCAAGATTTCCAGCAAGGTCGGAAACGGTGTGCGGCGGATGATTTTGGACGACGGTATCCGTGACGCAGGTTGCGGCAGCAAAGGTTTCCGGCGCGCCT
>JAHDWY010000180.1:0-4982 GCA_023384315.1 Candidatus Hydrogenedentota bacterium
AACGTCGTCTGTACCTATTATCGGACGCAAAGTCCTGTCTGTAAAGGGGTAATCCCCGAATTTTCAAAATAGATTCTGTAAATTCTAAGAAAGGTTCCGGGCGAGGCCTCGATTTGACTTGACATGCAACCATATGGTTGCATATAATCAGGTCGTGGACATGGACCTGGTGTTTAAGGCGCTCGCGGATTCGACACGACGGCTGTTGCTGGACCGGCTGCACGAACACAACGGCCAGACCTTATCCGAGCTGTGCGAGCGGATGGACATGTCGCGGCAGGCGGTGACGAAGCACCTCGGCATTCTGGAGGCGGCAAACCTCATTGCCGTCGTCTGGCGCGGCCGCGAGAAGCTCCATTACTTGAACCCGGTTCCCATCCACGAAATCGCCACGCGGTGGATCGGGAAGTACGAACGCCATCGTCTGGAAGCGCTGCACGATCTGAAACAGGGGCTGCAACAAGACAACGAGTGAGGGCTGCTGCATGAGCGAACAGAAATTTGTCTACGTCACCTACATCAACGCGACGCCGGAAAAGGTGTGGGAGGCCTTGACCAACGGCGATTTCACGTATCAGTATTGGGCGGGGCGCCGCATCGAGTCGGACTGGAAACCCGGCTCGCGCGTCCGGCACCTCATGGAGGATGGCGGCATCGATTGGGACGGCGAAGTGTTGGAGTGCGATCCGCCCCGGCGGCTCGCATATACCTTCGACGTCCGGCTGAACGCCGGGAAGAAGAACGTCGACAGTGAATGCGGTTGCCACGGTTCCGGGGAGCCGCCGTCACGCGTGACCTTTGAGATCGAATCCTTCCGGGACAAGGTCAAGCTGATCGTCACCCACGACCAGTTCCCGCCGGACAGCAAGGTCCTTCCCGGTATCTCCAAGGGTTGGCCGGCGATTCTTTGCAGCCTGAAAAGCCTGCTGGAAACGGGCGACGCCCTGTTTCCGGATTGGCGTTGATGGCGTGCCGCACGCACATGCTAAGGAGATAGAAAATGGCAACGCTCTACCATCAAGTATGGATAAATGCGCCCCTCTCCACCGTCTACGACGCGCTAGCTACCGCGGAAGGGCTTGGCAAGTGGTGGGCGCCGCACACCTCGACGGAAACAAAGGATGGACTCGTGCTGGCGCATAGCCCGGGCGAGGCCCACGGCGACGTGCAAATGAAAGTGGTCGATGCCACGCCGCCGAAACGGGTGGAATGGGAGATTATCAGTACCCACCCCGGCCAAAGCCCGGCGTCCGCCTGGACCGGGACGCGCATCATCTTCGACATTGAGGAACGCCCCAGCCCGGGCCACTGGATGGGCATGACAAACGAAGGCCAGCCCATGGCAGTCGTGAACTTCCAGCACGCGGCGTGGGATGAGCGCAGCCCCTTCTTGCCCTTCTGCAACTACGCGTGGGGCGTCACGCTGGACATGCTGCGGAACTGGTGTGAGTCAAACCGATAGCGCCTCGGAATTCCAGGATGAAACCCTCGGGCAGCGGGGTGCGTCAGATGGCTAGCCCGGCGCATTGGGAACAGCCATGAAAAATCGTTGGCCCGAGCGATTATTCTGTGAGCAATCAAAACACTGCTGGAAACAGGTAAGCCCTTGCCTAAGAAGAAGATGCACCATTGATTCCCCATGGGACCCGCGCAATCGCGGTGGCGATGCTGTTATGATTCCGGTATCGGTTTGTATGACTTCAAACACTGGGACCCGGTGACACCGAGGGAGGAAATCAACCATGAAGCATGTGAAAGCAGTATCGAAGACGTCGTTCCCGGCGAAAGCGTTCGAGGCGGAGAAGCCGGTCAAGCCGGTGAAGGTGAAGGGTGCGTAGCCGAAGTGCAAGCAGAGATCTGATCGTCAACCAACAAGGAAAACAAGATGAAACACGTGAAGAGCATGTCGAAGACGCAGCGTCCCGCTTTGGCCGAAGAGCCGATGAAGGCGAAACCGGTCAAGCTGAAGCGGAAACCCTAAGGGACATTCGCGGAGGAACGCATATTGGGTTGCAGGCGGTTGACGAGTGTTCCTCCGCTTGCCATGTTCGATTGCGTCGAACTTTTTGTGGCGTCTACCGAAATACCGATTGGTCGATATAGCCGAGTGAGGTCCAACGAACACCGAGGAGGACAACCATGAAGCACGTCAAGACGCTGTCGAAACAAATCACTCCGGCCCCGGCCGCGAAGAAACCGGTCAAGCCGAAGCCGGTCAAACCGAAGTCGGAAACTTAAGCGAATCGAACATCCGAGTGACTCTTGTTCGGGCACGGTGCAACGCGCCGTGCCTTTATTTGTTCATCGTGGTCACGCAGTCTGGGCCGCGAACCACTCATCGTGAATCCTCGATAACCGTGCGACGATGTCCGGGTGATCGGCGGCCACGTTCGTGGTCTCGCCGATGTCCTCGGCGAGATTCACCAGAAACGGCCCTTCGATGGTCTGCACGTTCTGGCCGTCCGTCGTGTCGCGCACGTTGACCAGCAGCTTCCAATCGCCTTCGCGGACTGCCCAGGTGGCGTTCTCCCCCTCCTTCACTTGCCAGATGAGATGATCGTGGGGCGTCGGCGCGGAAGCATCTTCGATTACATCGACGATACTGCGTCCATCAATTCCTTCCGGCACGGTATCAATTCCTGCGAGCGCCGCCACCGTCGGCATCCAGTCGCAGCCGTGGGCCGTTTGATCGCGCACCTCGCCTTCCGGCACGTGGCCCGGCCATGAAATCACGGCCGGGACACGGAGCCCGCCCTCGAACATGCTGAACTTGGCGCCGCGATAAGGGCCCGCACTGCCGCCGCCAAAATGTGCGCGCTCTTCCGTGGAGTGACCGTGATCGGACTGCAACACGATGATCGTGTCGTTCCGCAGTCCCGAGTCGTCGACGAGCGCAACGAGTTGGCCGATGTGCTCGTCCTGGGTCGAGAGGAACGCCGCATACAGATCGCGCGGGTACGGCATCCCCTGGTCCTGGTAGTGCTTCAGCCACCGCGCGTATCCCTGATACGGATAGTGCGGCGAATTGAAGGCCACATACATGAAGAACGGCCCGTCGCGGTGCTCGCTGATAAACTCGCTGGCTTCGCGGACCATCAAGTCCTGGAAGTGTGCGCCTTCGAGGAATACCTCCTCCCCGTTCCGGTACAAATCGTGCCGGTTCGGTCCGGACCAGTAGAAGTAATGGGAGTAGCTGTCGATGCATCCGCCCATATGCCCGAACGAGTGGTCAAAGCCTTGAGCGTTCGGCATGGTTTCCGGGGTATACCCGAGATGCCACTTGCCGATGTGGGCCGTGGCGTAACCCGCCGCTTCGAACATTTCCGCCATGGTGACCTGCTCCGGGGGCATGCCCGCATTGCCGGGCTTGGAGGAAACATTTCCCGGCACGCCCGCGGAGACGGGATACCGGCCCGTGAGAAGACCCGCACGGGAAGGCGAGCAAACCGGGGCAGGCGCGTAGAACTGCGTGAACCGGACCCCGCGCGCGGCGAGGGCGTCCATGTGCGGCGTGGCCAGGTCGCGCGCGCCGTAGGCGCCCATGTCCACCGATCCCTGATCGTCGGTGTAGATCACGATGACGTTGGGCTTGCGAGTAGGTTGCGCGGAACCGGTCCCGCTGCCAAGCGTGGCGGCAAGAGCGCCTCCGGCCCAAAGTCTCAGGATTTCGCGCCGTGACCAGTCGCCTGTGTGCGTATCATGCATTGGTAGCCCTCCCTCAGGTTCGAGGGACCACCGTACATTATTGAAGCGCGCCGGTTCATCCCCACCGGGGAACCCGCGTTGCCCCTAATTGAAGGTCTTGCTCGCAGAAAGTTGGCTCGTTGCAGGATCGAGAACGTACCCCTCGAGCGTCACATCATCCACGGATAGTGTATATGTCCCGGGCCAGTTCTTCACGCGCAATGTCGCGATCCCTTTTCCGTTCGTACTAGCGGACCGTGCGCGCAGCATTCCGTTTGGCAGGGTGAAGGTGCCATTCACCATTGCGCCGGGCACGGGGCTATCGCTCTCGTCACGAACGAAGACCTTGGCGATTACCCGGATTTGTTCCCCCACCGGCACCGCGCGCAGGCGAATCTTCAGGACGTGGAGCGGTTGCGGTATCGCGGCAAGCGAGAGTTCGACGCCCTCAGACACGCCCGCCGCCGATTCGTCATCCCAAACCGTCCACGTTACGGTATAGGGACCGTTTCCGGCATAGGTATGCTCGGGATCCATGGCATCAGACGTGGCGCCGTCTCCAAAATCCCAGAGCCACGCGACGACCTGGCCGTCAAAGTCGCTGCTCGTGTCGGTAAATCGCACCGTGTACCCGTCGGGTGAGTAGGAAAACCGTGGTACCGGCGGTAGATTCGCGGCGCCCTCGGGAAGGAACTCATAGGCGCCCATGTCAACAAGCGGGGCCACGCCAGACCCTGTATCGGCTGTGAATGGGCTGTCTATGAACCGCGGTTTTCCCTCGATATCTGCGGCGTCGATGCACGGCGAGTTCGCGGCCAGCCGATAGTTTCCGTCCTGCGGATCGGCGAACATCGGATCCGTGTCCAGGCAACCCGGGAAATTCGCCGGTTCGGGTGGATCCTCCCCGGGGATGGTTTGAAACAAGGCCTGTACATCGCTGTACTCCACATCGACGTTACCGTGGATTTGAGCATCGATGAGGGGGGTAGGATCTTCCCCCGGCGGCTGGTAGTCAAAATTGCCCCAGGAAATGCTGTTGCGCAAGATTCCGTTCATATGCATGCCGGCGCCGCGCTTGGCTGCCGTGTTGCCGGAAAAGGTGGAGCCGATCACAACGCTTTCGGTTCCGGAGCAGTAGAGTCCGCCGCCGAAACCGGCGTTCCGGTCGGGCACATCGCTCGGGCAATCGAACCCGCCGCACGTGATTGCGCCTACGGCGCGATTCCCGGCAAACAAGGAATTGATCACCGTAATGTTGCCAACACTGTAGATGCCGGCCCCAAGGTTTGAGTAGTTCG
>JAHDWY010000180.1:4992-7855 GCA_023384315.1 Candidatus Hydrogenedentota bacterium
ACAATCCTCGACCACCGCGCCCGGTTCAAAATTCGTGATGGCGCCACCGGTCGTGGCGTTGCCCAGACTGTTGTTGTGAAACGTGTAGTTGGAAACAAACGTGGTGCGCTTGACCGTGAGATGCACGCCGGCTCCGCTGTAGATAGCCCCGCCGTGTCCTGTCGCGAAATGGCCCTGGTACGCCGTATTCAGACCAAAGTAACAGTCTTCGACGGTGAGAGAAGCGGGGTCTTCCGTGCTCAACGCGTAGAGTCCGCCGCCCTCGCCGGAACGCACGGTATCGTTATTCACGAACGAACACTCGCGAAACACCGGGCTTCCGTCCAACACGACAACACCGGCTCCTAAGCGCGCGTGATTATCTTCGATTGTGCAGCCGGTGACCGTGGGACTCGAATGGTCCAAGTAAACGCCGCCGCCCGCACCACCGTCACCACCATACCCCCCATCGTCGCCGGTCCCTCCGGTAATGGTAAAGCCGTCCAAACGGGTAGACGGTCCCACGTTATGGGCGCGGACGACGTGATTCACGGATCGTGCTCCACTCAACGTCGTTTCGTACATCTGCGGGTCGCGCAGTTCCAGGGGTGCGCCACCGGCGGGAAATCCTCCCAGGATGACGCAGTCATTGGGCAGTGTGAAGGATTGTGTGGGGTCAGATCCGCCGCTTGGAACGTAGGTCCCTTCGGCAACCCGAACTTCGGAAGCACCGCTGGACAGGGCGGAATCCAAGTCGGGGAACGCATTCGACCAACTCGAACCGGAATCGTCCCCAGAGGCGGAAGGGTCCACAAATACGATGTTTTGGGCCGAAGCCCCCGTTAAGCCCAGCGCGAGCGCGGTGAGCGCCATCAGACACGCGTGTGGTTTCAAACTGCAAACTCCCAGCTCGTCACGTGTTATGCAGTACTGCCTTGCAAAATGGCGCGCACGAACCGACCCCGGGAAAACGGTGTGCACAATACAGGTACCATCGCCAAACGTGAACGTTACATGAGACGGGACGCCCGGGAATTTGCGAAAGTCCTGGAGTTGGACCGCTACTCTGGAATGGCGTTGCCTTCGCGATCCGCCAACGCGTTGCGAAGTTCTCCGACCGATCGATAGGTCTCATTTGTCGGCCGGGCGCTGAAGTCGGCAACGGTACCGCCTTCCACGTCGGCTACTTGGGGGCCGACTTCGTACACGTCCCAGCCGGCGATAGCAAAGTCGTCGCCGATGGTGTCCTGCTGCGTCTCCCCGATCCACTGGCCCTTCAGGTGCAACGTGAAGGTCATCGCTTCGGCGGGATCTACGGTAAACGTGAAGGTCAGGTCATACCCGACAGTCCGGTGCTCGTCTGCGGACACGGTGCCCTTGACGAACCACGGGGCGGCGAATTCTCCGGTGGCGCTGGCGGTGCCGACCTCGATGGCGTCGTCGCTCTCGGCAAATTCCACGGGTTGTTCACGGGAGACGCTTTCCGGACCTTCGGGGAACAGGGCTTCCAGAATTCCGTACAACAACTGGAAGTGAAAAGCGGGCATGTCAATGGCATCGATGGCATACTCGGCGTCCAGGTCCATACCTTGAACGACCATAGCCTGTCCGGAGACCAGAAGGATGCGCCCGTTCGTGACCCGGTCGCCCGATTTCTCTTCCACGTCGAGCAGAAAATCGCCGCGTCGCCCGAACAGCGCTTCCCACTTCGTGATCTTCTCCGAAGTGCCGCCATGCAACGTCAATTCGACGCGGGCCGGCTCTCGCCACTCGGGTGCGTCTTCAGCATCGGTGGCAGGTGCTTCTTGCGCCCAGGTGCAGAACGGACTGAAAACCAGGAAAGACAGAACCAGTAGTCGCATGACGCGGAGCAGCATAAGAGGTTTCCTCAGTGGATAGATTGAATTGCCAGCGCGCTACCATACGCGGGGCCAATTGGGGATGCAAGTGACCGCTCCTGCCGCGGGAGCGCGAAGAATGAGCATCAATCGGCCGCGATTTCTTCGCCGCCGGCTTCACAAATCTCGTGAATTCTCAAAAGGACGAGATCGTTGACCAACTCGGACGAGATCTCCACGCGGCTCCTCTTGATGCCGTCTCTGGTCTGGAGATCGGGATAGGCGGGTACTCTATTGAAACTTCGGCCCGTGGCATGGGTCTCCAGCACAATTTTCCGTATCGTACAACTCTGACAATGGAGTTGGCGGCCGCAGCCCCCGGGCTCGGATGAATGGATGCACTCGACGACGTCCCCCGGGCGGTGGTCCTGTATGCCTCCCAAGTCCTTTCCGAGCAGTTCGCAGGCCTGGGCGTTTGCGTTGCGCACGACCGCCCCACTGTCGATGACGAGAACGGGAACACCCAAACGGTCAAGAAAGTCGCGCATGGGTTCCGCCAGATCGGCGAGAAATCCCTGGGCGCATTGGAGGCATATGCCGTGGGTAATGGGACGAGGCTCTGAGGCATCCCCATCGGCTAAAACGGTATTGCACCAGGCACAAACGGATTTCATGCGATCGTTGCCCCCAGACTGACGACGCCAGCGTTCTCCCCCGCATATCTAGGGCGTCGTCGCGTGTCCCAAGGCATATTACCGTACCCTGGGCAGGTAGTCAATGGACCCAGAAGTGGAACCGGTAACGGAGCGAACGTGGGGATCGGGGCAATGGACTATTGGGAAGTCTCATCGTCGTTTGGACGTTCGACGTCGTCTTCGGGAGCGGGATCCGCCTTTTCACGCTTCCGGCGCAGTTTTTCTTCGCGCTTTTTTTGCTTGGCGATTTCTTTCTGGCGCTTCTCAAACTGGAAGTTCCGACGTGCCACCAGTAGTTCCCTTCCTGCGCTCCATCGCGCGGTTGAGCCTGCGCGGGACTTCTGTGCCGAC
>JAHDWY010000181.1 GCA_023384315.1 Candidatus Hydrogenedentota bacterium
AGCGGAAAGCTTTAGGGATGCGGAATCCGTAGAACCGGTTCATGGGGATGGTGCGGCGCATCAGGGGGATGCATAACAGCATGAACAGGATCCCGCAGCCGATGTCCGACAAGCCGAGGATGATCCCGATTGCTTTGGCAGGCATTGATGTCTCCCTCAACGCGCTTTCTTCATCACGTAATACTTGGGCGCCATGCCGCGGATGGTCACGTCGCCGCTGAGCCAGGGCAGGTACAGGTATGTCGTGCCGTTGATGACCTGCGTATAGTACGTCGCCTGTGTGCGGCCATCCTGGCCGACCATGCGGCCGTCGACCCACCAGCCGTAGCCGATGGAGGTGCCTCCGCGGCCATCGCATTGGAGATCCTTTAGAAAGAGGTCGCCGCCGAAGGCGCGGACAGCCGGATTGAAGTCGCCGGCGCGCGCGACGAAATCGACGCTTACCCAGCGGCCGGTGATGTCGCCACCGACGGCCGGGCCGCCTCCCGGGAGGTTCTCGGAGGCCGGCGCGTTCTTGTCCTTTCGTAACACATAATACTTGGGCGCCATGCCGCGAATGGTGACGTCGCCGCTGAGCCAGGGGAGGAACAGGTACGTCTGGCCGCCCAAGTCTCTTACGAAGTATTCAGCCGTCGTTTGGCCGTCCTGACCGGCCATTTGGCCGTTAGCCCACCATGTGTACCCGAGCGATGTCGTACCGTCGGAACGGCATTCCAGGTCTGTGAGGTAGAAGTCCGTCGACCAGGATCGCGTGCCGGGGTTGAATGCATCGACGGTATCAACGAAATCCACGGTTCGCCAGACACCGCTGAGATCGGAGGGACCGTTCTGCCGGTTTGCGGCGACGACCGCGCCGGTTGGTTGCGGACGTGGCGCGGGCGGGGGAGTCGGTTCCGCCACGTCGCCGGGCGTCAACACGTAGTACTTGGGTTCCATGCCTCGAATGGTCACATCGCCGCTGAGCCACGGTAGGAACAAATACTTCTTGCCTCCAATCGTCTTTACCGTGTAGGCCGCACTGATTCCGCTCTCGGTGTCCGTGATGTTCGCTGCGTCCCACGTGTATCCGATGGACGTCTTGCCATCCGGCATGCACTGCATGCCTTTCAGGAACAGATCGCCTTTCCACGCGCGCGTGCCGGGCCGGAACTCGTCCACGGTGGTGACGAAGTCCACCGATTGCCATGAGCCGACGAGACCTTGCTGGTCCGCCTGGTTGGATGCAACCTGTACCGTGGTGTTCTCGAGCGGTGCGGTCATGTCGGCATCGTTGTTGGTTGAGGAAAACAGTCCCGAAAGGTGCAGTAGAATCGGAAGCAGGAAAACGGCGACGGTCCCAGCGATGATCCATTTCCACGCTTGGGGACGTTCGACCGCGGGGGGCGGATTGTTCAAATAGGATGGCGCCCAGGGGTCGCCGTCTTCGGATTCCGCGCTCTGAAGTTGGACCCACGACTCCGCGACTTCGTCGGGCGTTCCCACCGTGGCGAGCATGCGTTTCACATCGGGCAGGGTGACGAGCGAACCCGCGTGGGTGACGGCCAACTGCCGCACGTGATCGCGCAGGTCGTTTGTGATTTCGGCCGCATCGACGGCCTGGCCGGAGAGCAAGGATTGCACCTGTTGGAGGTAGCCTTCCAGGTACGTCTTCGCTTCGTCAGTCCACCCGTTCTGTTCCGTACTCATCGGACGGTTCCCCCTGTTGGCTGTTCCGTTGCAGGCGATCTTCAATGACGCGCGCCAGTTCCTCCGACGATTCGCAGTACACGCGGGTCTTCAGTTCGGGCGCGGAGAAGAAGTGTCTCTTGCGCGCCGGGTCGATGCTGCGTATCTCGACGCAGGGTCCCCAATAGCCGCTGTCGAGCGATGCGGAGACGATGGTGTCCATTCGCTCGTCCGGGCCGCATACTGGAAACCAGAGATCGATTTCCATTCGCTGGGGCGGGAGCGCAAGACAGGAAATGAGCACGCGCCGGCCGGTCACGCAGACCGCGAGACATGTCATGATCGCGTACGCCCAGAGGCCCAGACTGTGGGCGCAGCGGGTGACGATGGCGCGCGGATGTTCGACTGGAAAGAGGATGGCTTCGCCGGGCAGGAGGGGGGACATGGCGCCGAATTTGTAGCGGATGTACATCACGTTCATTGCACGATCCCCCGCGAGTCGCGTTGAGGCCGTTTCCCCCGAAGCGGGCCTCTCGCGCTTCGTCTATACAGTACCATAAGCTAGTATTTGTCGCAAGGTAGAAATCTGGAGTAGATCGAGTTTTTGGGTAAGGTACTGGAAAAAAGAACGTTGTGACTTGTCATTTGTGCGTTTTGGGGTGTGGCCGTAATGTTCTTTCGCCCTTCCAGGGCTTCGCGATCTGGTCGGGGCTGTACCCAGGGTTCCGCTCGTGCCTCGCTCCATCACGCCAGCGGCGTGACTACAATCGGGTCGCCCCTGCCGGGGCTGCACCTTTCGGACCAGTCCGTGCGAACAGGGCTGGGGCTTCCGATCGGATCCGTGCGAACAGGGCTGGGGGCATCCGATCGGATCCGTGCGAACAGGGCTGGGGGCATCCGATCGGTTCCGTGCGAACAGGGCTGGGGCTTCCGATCGGTTCCGTGCGAACAGGGCTGGGGGCATCCGATCGGTCCGTGGGGATGTCGGAAGAATGGGTACAGTTACCATTTTCCTTTTGGGGCGCAGAGAAGATCGCTTGGGTGCGGAGAAGGAAAATGGTAACAGTCCCCATTTTTCCTTCGGATTTTATATGCGCCTTGCCGCCTAGTCCTGTCCTTTGCGCACGGACTTCACGGCGCGGTCGATTTCGCGTTTGACTTCGCGTTCCTGGATGGTGCGGCGTTTGTCGATGGTCTGTTTGCCGCGGCACAGGCCGAGTTCTACTTTGGCTTTGCCGTCCTTGAAGTAGACGCTGAGGGGAACGAGGGTCAGACCCTTTTCGGCGACTTGCGCGCCGAGGCGTTCGATCTCGCGTTTGTGGAGCAGAAGTTTTCGTTGGCGTTCGGGGTCGTGGTTCCAGACGGTGCCCTGTTCGTAGGGGTTGATGTGGGCGCCGATCAGAAACATCTCGCCGCCGACGATGTCGGCGTAGCTGTCCTTGAGCACCATCTGACCGGCGCGGAGGGATTTGACTTCGGTACCGCGCAATACGATGCCCGCCTCGTGCTTTTCGAGCACGTGGTAGTCGTGGCGCGCGCGCCGGTTCGATACGATGGTTTTGATACCCACAGTCTGCAAACCTCTGCTCGGGAACGTGTCCACAGGGACGAGCGATCTGGGTGAAACAAATCCGAAATTCGAAGCACGAAATCCGAAACAAATTCGAATGAGCTAAATTCGAAACGTGCCACATCCATGGTGCGCAGCAGGAACGTGGCGCTGGGGCTCTTCAGGATGCAGGCGGGGACGCCTGCGCTACATTTTAGCGTGATTCAAATTCCTACCCTTCAAACATCCAGTTCTTACCTAAGGGATGATCGATTCCAATGCGGTCATCATTGCTGGTCCGGCTTCGGGGCCGGGGGACATGCTAACGAGGTACTCGGCGTGGGGCATGGTGTCGCCGTCGAAATACTCCGGCTTCAGTATGTAGCCGAGTTCGTCGAGTCCTAATCCGACCACCATCTTGGGGCCGGAGTCCATGAGTTCCTTCGTCTTCCAACCGTGGATTGGCGAGGTCTCGCCCGGATGCGTCGCGATTTGGACGGGACCGATTGCGATCCAGGCGACTTCGGTTTCCACCGTGTCACCCATGGGGCGATCGACGATGCCCAAGGCGCTCAATTGCTTGAATCCCTCGTTGGCGACGGGAATCGTGAATACTTTGTTCGCGAAGCGCATCGTTGTGTCGTCGACCGGATTCATCTGATCCATGGCGGCGAGCACATCGGCTGCGAAGCGTTTGCCGTAATCCTCCGCCAGGGCGAAGGTGCGTTCCGGAGTAATGGGTTGAATCCAGCCGCCGATGGCGCCCTGCAGGAACAGGTGTTCGCCCGGATAGAGCGCGCTCATCTCTTTGTAGAAGGCGCCGATATAGTCCGCGCTGACTTCGCTGACGGTTCCATCCACACAGGTAGGATGACAGGCGAAGTTCGTCAGCGTTGCGATATTGACGCCCGCTTCGTCCAGGCACTGCAACACGACGACGCTCCGGTCGACTTCGCCGGGCTCGCAGTCGTTCACGACCCAGCCTTCGCCCGATTCCGTTTCGGCGACGTGCAGCGTTGCGGGACGTCGCGCTGCGGCTGCCTTGGCGACCTGTTCCGCCGCGACTTCGACGAGATGGTCGAGGTACGCGGGATCAACGCCGGACGTAGTTTCGTCCGGACCCCAAATTCCGATGACGTCCGGTCCCGCGTGGGTGTGGGTTGACGAGACGATGATGCGCTCCTCGGGAAGGGTAATGCCCGATAGCTTTTCCACAGCCGCGCGGCGGATTCGCTGCACGGTGGGGTAAGGGAGGCCGATACAATCGACCGCCACGAAAGCGACCGGCGTCGCGCCGTCGTCCAGCACGACTGCCTTGGCAAAAATGTCGTCGTGAATGCCGGTAAACCGGCGATTCTTCGCGTCGCCGGCGATGTGCGTCCCCATGGGCGGAGTCACAACGGCAGAAGCCGCCCCTGCCTTGAACACCGTTTGCTTCTCCTTCGCGTCTGCAAGATAGATTTCGCGCGTTGGCGCGTCCGTCGCGACGGTTGTCGTCGCTCGTTGGCCACAGCCTAGCGCACACGCCGCGATCACGGCGACAAGTATCGCTGCGCTATGCATACCCCCGGCAACCGTGGCCACTAGCGGCGCGGTCCCCAGTCGGGCCCTTGCCCTCGAGCGCTGAGCCGGGGCACCTTCCGATTCTCGCCGGTCGCGACCGTCACAGTCCACAATTCCGCCGAGCCGCCTCGCGTGGAGCTGAAGATGACGTGCCGCGAATCACGAGACCAACTTGGCGACTCGTTGGAACCGCCGGAGCTAGTCAACTGCGTGGGATTGCTGCCATCGGCGCCCATGACGTAGATCTCGAATCCCTCGCCGCCTTTCTCGACGACGTAGGCGATCGACTGGCCGTCCGGCGACCAGGACGGGTCGTAGGACTTGCCGCCCTGGAGCGACACGCGACGCGCGCTGCCGCCGGTGGCGTCCATGACGTAGATTTGCGGATTCCCGCCGCGTTCGCTGACGAAGGCAATCTGCCGTCCGTCGGGGCTGAAGGTTGGCGACGAGTCGACGGCGGGATCGTTGGTCAAGCGTTGCTTGTTCGAGCCATCCGCGTTCATGACATAGATTTCCGAGTTAGCGTCCTTGCTGAGCACCATGGCGATGCGTTTGCCGTCCGGGGACCAGGCGGGGGCACTGTTCATGCCCACTTCTTTAGAGACGGCAGTGGATACGCCCGAGGCGAGGTCGTAGACATAGAGGAACTGGTAGCGATCCTTGTACGAAACGTAGGCGATCTTGGATCCGTCGGGCGAAAAGGCGGGAAGAATGGAAATGGAGCCGTGCTTGGTCAGTTGCGTTTCGTTGGCGCCGTCGTAATCGGAGACGAAGATTTCTTTCTTCCCCGTTTGGCCACCGCTGAAGCAAACTTGAGTGGACGCGATGCCCGGCTCGCCGTCGAGGTAGCGCACGATCTCGTCGGCGAATTGATGGGAGACCAGGCGCCACCATGACTCCTGGGCGGCGAGGCGCTTGCCGACGACCTGCTGCCCCGACGCCACATCGAACAGGCGGCATTCCGCTGCGATCTGACCGCCCGCGGTGGTCACGTAGACGTGCACCAGAAACTCCGCGGACGTGGTGCGCCACTGGTCGAAGTTGATCTGTGTGGCATCGCTCGTGAATCCGGCAAAGCCCGGCGGAAACTCAGGGCGCGTGAGCACCCGGACCAGCCCCGTAAAATCCAGGTCGTCCGACAGCACTTGCGCCATCTCGACGCCCATGGATTCGGACCCGGGCGCCGTGACGAAGGTCGGGACAGCGACGGGGATGCGTTTGTCCGCAGGTCCCTTCGTGATGTCGCCGACGACGCGTTGCTCCTGCGCCGATGACAGCACAGTGGCTAGAATGCAAAGTGCGCAGATTCGCAATACTTTCACGATGGTTCTTCCTCCTAAGCCGATTACCATTGCGGTATGAAGTTGTAGACGACCTGTACTTCCGGCTGCGTGTACCCGTCCGGCAAGGGCGGGAACGGCGCAGCCGATTTCACGGCTTCGATGGCCGATTGACCTATCGCCGGATCGAGCGCGTGTTTCAATATTTCCGGTTCACCAATGAGTCTTCCGTCGCGGCTCACCCAGAACGATACTACCGCTTCATTGTTCTGCGGATCGATCCGGACGCCGACCGGCAATTGCCAGGCCCGTTCCACCTTGCGCTGGACCAGGCCGCCCCAGGTGCCCAAGACCGTCGGAAGCGCCTGCTTGATGCTGACGCCGGGCTTTGCCGCGGGTTGCGGCGGCGTTGGCTTCTCCACCGGCTTGGGCTCCGGTTTTGGTTCCGGCCTGGGCTCTGGCTTTGGCTCGGGCTTGGGCTCGGGCTTGGGCTCCGGCTTGGGTTCGGGCTTGGGCTCCGGCTTTGGTTCGGGCTTGGGCTCCGGCTTGGGTTCGGGCTTCGGCTCCGGTTTGGGTTCGGGCTTCGGTTCCGGCGGTTTCGGTATCGGCGCCTCCTCCTTTGGTGGAGGGGGTGGTGGTGGCGGTTCGGGTTCCGGCTCAGGCGGTGGAGGAGGTGGTTCCGGTTCGGGCTGCACCTGTTCCACCGGAGCCTCGGCCTGCTCCGCAACGTCTCCGGGCGAAATGAACTCGACTTGATACACGCTGGGATGCTCGGTCGGTTGTTTGAAGGCGAAGAACCATGCCACAGCGGCGACCGCGCCCACGTGTAAAAGCAGCGATACGATGATCGCTCGCCTCAGTGCAGGCGAGGAGTGATGTAGCCAGTAATAGTCGTAACGATCCTGCATGGATGATTGAGACGATTCCAGGTGGTTGCGATCATAGCAATCCGGTCTTGGACAGTACGGTCATGCCCGACAGCATCCGCCACGCCGGGGTGCAAACCGGGTGTGGCCGACCGATACAGAGGCGCTCCAACGGGTGCTGAGTATGGCACAATCCGCGTTCCCGATGCAAAGACGGTTCACACCACATCTACCGCTTCACACGTGACTTACCCCAACAGTTGGTAGCCACCTGCTACTGAGAATACTATCCCCCGCCACGTCGCAAAGTTGCGCCGCTGATCTGGAAAACCCGACCCGCCATGTCTACAATACTTGCCGCGTCATCGCGTGCTGGCTTGTTCGGTTTGGAAGGAAAGGATGGGCGATTGCCGGTCCCCGCCCATTTGCGTCTAATTGCATTCATGACAGACACATCCCCAGCACTATCCACTCGCCCGGAGGCCGAGGCGCGGCTCCTGAGCCTGTACATTCGCGCGTTAGTCTGGTACCTCGTCCTCGTCGGCGCGTTCGCGTTGTTTGGCATCGAGTCCATCTACCGGAACCCGACTCCATTTCACGCGCTGGTGTATCCCGCGGGCGAGACGTGGAGCGGTCCGTTGTTCATGATGGGAATCATCGGGGTTGGCGTGTTCGCCTTCGTGCGGTTTACAGCGCCGCCGGGAACCATCGCGCCGCACCGAGTTGCGCTGTTCGCGGGCGCTTCATTCCTCTGGGTCATGGCCCTTGTCGCGGTACTCTCCCAGGAGGACGGGCTTGCCGGGGGCAGCGCATCATTGTGGGCCGTGCTTTGGGAAGGTTCCCGCTGGCAGATTCCGGCTCTCGTCGTGGCGTTTACAT
>JAHDWY010000182.1:0-1728 GCA_023384315.1 Candidatus Hydrogenedentota bacterium
CTACGACACATCCCGGTTTTCGGCGTGTTTGGCGACGGTCAGTACCGGCTCCAACCGATCTACGTTGACGATCTCGCCGCACTCGCCGTAGAACAGGGCGCAACAAGCGACAATGCGATCATCGATGCCATCGGACCGGAAACGTTTACATACCGCGAACTCGTCCGCACGGTTGGCAAGATAGTCGGCAAGGAGCGGCCGATCATTTCCGTGCCGCCAGCCCTGGGCTATTCGGCGGGGTGGATCGCTGGCAAACTGGTCGGCGACGTCGTGATCACGCGCGACGAAATCCGCGGACTGATGGATGGACTCCTCTACGTCGACTCCCCGCCCGCCGGCGAAACACGATTGACCGAGTGGGCCGCGGAATACGCAGACACACTCGGTCACCGGTATGCCAGCGAGCTGGCGAGACGACGCAATCGACTGATCGCCTACTGACGCGATCGACCACGTTACAGCGGAGCACCCATTCCGCGAATAAAGTTCAATCCTTCTTGGAAAGCAATGGCTGAACTGGAGACATTGCCGTTGATATTCAACCAGAATCCGCGCTCGAACGCGGCTGCGCGTTCCTGCGGTGTGCCGTGGTGGTTCGGATGATTGAACGCGTAGTCGCCCACGTTAAAGACGGCGATGAGGGAGTTCATTGGAATATGCGGCTTGTAACGGCTGCGGTGACCGGTGAACCAACCCGCCATGTAATCCGCATGCAGTTCCTGCCACTTTGCGGTTGCAAGCCGGGGAAATCGCGCCTTGTACTGCAGTATGTGCGCGAACTCATGCGCAAGGATCGTCGGAATCCCGTCAGGCGTTCCATTGATATACTGCAGTTCCATCATGCGCCGGCCAAACAACACGGTACCATCGCCAACGAATCCCTCCAGACTCTCCGGCGTGGCCACTGCGTTGTAACCGCTTTCCTCCTCCATAAAGAACATCGGCGCATTCACCTGGAATACCTTGCGAAGTTCGTTGCAGTCTTCTCGCAGTGCTTGATCCACCGCAGGATTCAAACCGGGAAGGATAATGATCCTCCCCACGCCTTCGATATGGCTGGAATCGGCGCCGCTGATGGCTGCCGTGTGCGCATCCTGCCCTCCGACACATCCAATCAACTCGATCGAGTTTGTCGAACTTGCGAACCGCGGCATCGCGCCTTGCCCGTCGACAGTTTCCATTGCTATCCACACAATGGGGATGCATATTACTGCGGCCAATGCGATTGGGACCGCGCGTACGACCCGGGTACAGCAAAATACGTTTGTATCCATCTTCAGTCTCCTCATTCCCCGGAACGCGCATCGTAACGGCTCACACAGTTGTCACTGCCCCATAGAAGTTCTTATCGATAGGGCATGATCGTTCTTCAATCCCACCCGTGCAGACCGAACCAGCCCGCACGATTCAGCACTTCCCGCGAGTAGTCGCGATGGGCCGTGAAGTAGTCCACGTCGCGCCCTTGTTCAATGGCGGTAAGCACGTTGCCACCGCCGCAGTTGTATGCCGCGATGGCTGCGCGCAGCAAGGCGGTTCCCTCCAGGGGCGTGCGCCGACGCATGAGGGCCAGATTGCTCTTGAGGACGTTGCACCCGTACCGGATATTCGCCTCCGGGTCCCGCCAGTTCCCCGTCCGCGCAAACTCGTGGGCATCGAAATCGATCTGCATGAGTCCGCGCCCGAACCCCTCCCCATCCGGGGGCATCCGCCCTGGGCGAAATGGCCTGG
>JAHDWY010000182.1:1738-5463 GCA_023384315.1 Candidatus Hydrogenedentota bacterium
GCGATCGCCGGTCCCGGCGGGTCCCACGGGTGTCAATCCAAATCCCCAGTCCGACTCGCGGGAACCAATCCCGCAAATGATCGCGGGCGACACTCCGCAATGCCGCGCCCCTGCTTCGATCCACTGACGGTATCGTCCTGCCGCATCAAGTTGGGGCAACAGCGACGCGAAGTTCCTGGGGTACACTGTTTCCGGCATGCAATCGCCTCCCGCGCCTTGGAAATCTAGCAGGGCGTTCCAGGTCAGGCGGCCCGCTATTCCGTCGTCATCCAAACGCTGATCTTGCTGGAACCGTTTAACCATCATCTCTGTCTCTCGACCGAAGAGGCCGTCGTCCTCCAACGCGTAGCCCTTCCCCGTCAACGCGACCTGGAGATCCCGAACCTCGTCGCGCAACTCCGGACTGGTATGGCCAAAGCCGTCAAACAACCGCAATGTAGGCCGACTCACCCGCTCCCCTCCTCTTTCGGTTCCACACTCCCCCGGTTTCCACGGGACTGTTCCAATGCTCACTCAACTACCATCGGCAGCGCGTTGCACCCATGATCCCATTCCGATTATTGTAGCGGGCACCCCGTCGCCGGAGCTCTGGTCAGTCAAACTAGGTACTCGTGGCATTCGTTCTGTGATCCGATCGAATACGGGCTGCAACGTGATCCGAAGTTGCGCAAACTTCGACATCGCCGCCTCCACGCGATCCGCTACGGCCGGCGATGGCGAGTTATCCTCGACCCGCCGCCTCCGACCAGCACAATCCGTTCCATTGCTGGAGCCTGATGCCTTGCTACTCACTCAGCGTAGTGGATGACGGTGCAAAGCGTGTGCCAAGGACCGGCGGGATAGGTCGAGAGAGCGTAACGTTATCCTTGATAAAGGGAAACGCCGCGTGGACTGCGTCTGGCAAACCGCAACCCGAGGCACCGTCTGTAATGACTTGTTACGGAGAGAATCCGATATCCGAACACTGGACACTTCGGCTACCGCCCGTTCCTAAGCGCCGGCGAATTGACTCTATATTCGAAACACCCTGCGATGCGGTAGGGAGTTTTTGGGCAACGCTTCACGCGAGTCTCATCGCCGCCCGAGCGAACATGGGATTCCCAGTGCCTTCCCACGCATAGGAAAAATGCATGCCGTTCGGACGAGAAAACCGGCCGCCCCAGTCGAAACCCGCATCTTCCCAGCAGCCGACAAATTGCGGCGTGAGTTTCGGCGTTGCGCCGGTTGGATTGTCAGTCGCGTTCAGATCGATGGCGAGTCCGTAGGCGTGTGCCGAGACTTTATCGTAGCTGCCCCGAACGGAGCGAATCTCGAAGCACCCATCAAACGTTTTGAGTTCGCTAAGAAGGCCGGCGCACCTGAGGTTCTCAAGTGCACGATGAAGTGGCGCGACGAGGTCCTGGTTGCAGTAGATACGCCTCGTCGGCATGCCTCGGCCGGTGGACTCGTTGATCCAGATCGCGGCAATCTCGTGAGGCACGTCGAACAGGACCATCCACCGGGCCTCCCCGGGCCAGGTTGCATTCACAAGATTGACGTCGCCGTACCGATCGCGCGCATCACGATAGGTCTCTGGTTTCATGTGTCCGCCTTTCGCCACGTTCTCTGTCGAAACCACGAGGAATGCCCCCGGAAGCCACGTAGAATCGGTAGTGGGGTGGATCACAGGAATGATGCCAAATCTGGCGACGAGAATTGTCTTCCGACGCAAAGTATTGCACTAGAAGGATGTAGACCGGGTTCGCCTCAAAAAAAAGGAATCCCTTGTGGCAGTGGGGGAGCCCCAAGGGATTAACATGATTGTCAAAATCTGTTACAGCGCGTTACAGCAATGTAACATTAGATACCACTACCGCCAAGATGGATGCCGCACTCTTTTGAGGTGCCCTCCCCGCCTTGATTGAACCAGCGCCAGCGGCCGGCCCGCTTGTCTTCCCAGGGCTTCGTGGGCGTCGTGCAGATTTTGCACCCGATACTCGTGTAACCCATATCATACAAGGGATTGTAAGGAACGCCGTTGTCAGCGAGATAAGTACGAACCTGCTCCTCGGTCCAGTCAACCAGCGGCGCCAGCTTGATGATCCGGTGTTCGCCCTGGGTCACGACGGACGCCTTGTCCACCTGCTTCCGGGCGTCGGACTGGTCCCGGCGAAGTCCGGTAATCCAGACATCGACCGTCTCCAATGCCCGCTGGTTGGGTTCGACCTTGCGAATGCGGCAGCAGTACTCCTGTTTCGGCTTGCTGTCGAAGAACAAGTATTCCCCATGTTGCTCTATCATTCGCGCAACGCGTTCCGGATCCGGCTGAAATCGCTCAATACGGATGCCATACCGCTTCTCGACGGCATCCATGAAGGCATAAGTCTCATCCGGTAGCCGCAAGGTGTCCACCGTCATGACGCGCATCTGCGGGGCAACGCGGTGCGCCATGTCGATCATCACGCAGCCCGTATTCTGAAAGCTGGTGATAATGCCGGCACGGTCGCCGTGCTCCCTGTACGCCCATTCGATGAGATCCTCCGGACCGAGCGTGTTCAGCTCGTCCAGATGCTCGCTTTCATGTACCAATGCCATCTCAGAATTCCTCGGTAGTCCTACCTACAACCGAATGCAATCGCGCTATGCGGACGGCGCCGCCGTTTCGATATAGGGTTTCAAACCATCGATCCCAACGCGGTACGACCAGTCGCCAAAACGTTCGCCGTCGCCGCGATGGGATTTCCACGCGGACAACAGCGCGGATACCAAAGGCGCCACTTCGTCGAGTTTCACCTTCTCCGCGAGTATTTCGTTCAGGCGCGTGCCCATATAGTCGCCGCCGGCATAGATGATGTATCGGTCCGCGCCACTGCCGACAATTCCCAGCTCCGCGGTGCGCGGGCGCGAGCAATTGTTCGGGCAGCCGCTCATGCGAATGATCACGTCGGCGTCGGCATGGCCGGCCGCTTCGATCTTCTCGATCACGCTCGGCATGGCGCGCTCGGCCTCCGCCAAGGCGAGCCCGCAGAAGGGCAGCGCCGGGCAGGCCATCTCCAAACGGCGCACAGCGGAGATACCCTTGTTCGTGGGGATGCCATGCCTGTCGAGAATCGCCTGCACTTCCGCCACGTCTTCGTCGCGGATGTTCGCGAGGATGACGTTGTGGTGCGGCGTCAACCGGATATCCGGCTTGAACCGGGTCACGATTTCGCGCAGCCCCGTGCGGAACTTGAAGCTGCCTTCAAAGTCGCGGATGCGTCCGTTTTCGACCCACACGCCGACGTAGTTCAGACCGTCCTGGATCTGCTTGTGCCAACCCAGGTAATCCGGCTGATCGGAAGGCGTGATGCCCTTCGGCTCGGGATAAGTCCGGCCCGCATACTCGAAGACCGTCTGCTTGAACTTGTCAAAACCCCAGTCGTCGATGAGGTACTTCATGCGCGCGTGTTTGCGGTTTGCGCGGCCGCCGTGATCGCGCTGCACTTTTACGATGGTTTCGAGCAACGGGATCAACTCGTCTTCCTGCACAAAGGCAAACGGTGAACCCAAGCGCGCATACGTCTCGGGCTTGCGATGGGTGTACCCAAGACTTCCACCGGTCAGCACCTCGTACCCAACGATCCTGCCGTTCTCCGTCACACCGATGACACCCACGTCATTGGCATACACGTCGATGGCGTTGTCGAAATCGACCGTCAACCCGATCTTGAACTTGCGCGGCAAATAGGTCGTCCCGTAGATGGGGT
>JAHDWY010000182.1:5473-7801 GCA_023384315.1 Candidatus Hydrogenedentota bacterium
TTCGACCGGCTTTTCGTCGCGCGGCTTCACGCGGATCGTGCCGTCCTCGTTCACCTCCACCTTCTCATCATCGACCCACAGGTCGTAATACGCCGTCGTCTTCGGCAGGAAGTGCGCGCTGATATCTTTCGCCTTCTGAAGGAGGTCCGCGCCGCAATCCGCATACTTCGGATCGATATCGATGACCGGGCACGCCATGGTGTTGCGCACCACATCGCCGCAGGCGCCCATGGTCGTGATCTTCGCCAGACGGTTCAGCTCGTTCAGCAGCGGACGCAGGTGTCCCTTCACGACGCCGTGGAACTGGAAGCACTGCCGCGACGTCACGCGCAGATCGTTCTGCCCGTGCTTCTCCGCCAGGTCGTCGCAGATCAGGTACTGCTCCGCCGAGATGTTCCCGCCCGGGAACTTCGTACGAACCATGAACTTGTAGTCCCATTCCTGGCCCGCCTTCTTGCGGTCCGTGTGCGTGTCGCGGTCGTCCTGTTGATACGTGCCATGGTGCTTGAGCAGTTGGATCGACTCCTCGCCGAACTTCGGCGTCCCGTCGCCCAACTCCTGCCCAATAGGGCCATACAATCCCTGGCTCGATTCCTTAATCTTCTCCACCGCGGAGAGCTTTACTTCCTGCTCATCCGCGCCCTGCTGCTCAGCCATTCCACAAACTCCTAACTCAAGTCACAAAAACGACATTCAAGGAGGCGCCAAAGGTGCCACCGAGGTGCCACGGTGCTTCCAGCCCGTGGTCTTCGAGGTGCCATGGCCTTCCAGGCCATGATCCCCACACGGGCTTCCAGCCCGTGCCCTCTTCATCGAAAGCCCCCGGCCATCGCCCCGTACCATCGATTTCCAGAGATCCCACCTAAACGCCGTAGTCTACCACGCCTCACGCCCCGCTACAAACCAAATCCCATCCCGAAGCGGCCAATTATTACCTAATCGATAACCAAAGTCAAGTATAGAAACGCGCCCCATCTGCCGAACATTCCCAAGGGCCTCAGTCCCCCGATAGCGCCACCTCTCAACGCCCCGCCGACGCGCACCCTCTTTCAGTCAACAAGCACAGAAATCTCTCTACTAGCTACTTATAACCCCTTGACACAGGCGCTCGCGTATGTCATCTTCAGTCTCAAGACGGAACCCACGAGCACGCCCGTGCGCCAGAATCTCTCTAGGGACCACGAGTCGCAAAACTCCCCCTTCGAAGGGGGATCAAGGGGGATGTTCCCCAAAGATGTTCAGAGTGTATGGCATACGCCGAAGCGCAGTATTGCTGCTCCTCGCATCCCTGCTCACACTCCCATCCTTCGGACAGGAACTCTCGGACCTCATCCGGCAACGCAACGAAGCCCTGGACATGATCACCGCAGGCTACCCCATGCGAGCCGCATACGACCTCGTAACCCAGATCCGCGCGTACCGTAGCGACGACCCCGAGTTGGCAGACAACGCCCTCGGCAACCTGCACCTGCTCCAATTCAACATCAATGTCCTCATGACGGACCGGATGCGGGAAGCCTTCTACGCCCACTTCCTGGAACCCGACACGCACGAGATCGACGCACTCCTAATCGCGCTGCACGACGTATCCATCAAGCACCCCGGCGACGACGGAACGGACATTGCCGGAAAACTACTCAGACTTTCCCAGGGGAGCAACCAATTCGTCGCCGTGATCGCCCTCTCCACGCTCGCCCACCCCGACAACTACTTGCCCGGCCCCTTCCGGATGCACGCGAGCAACGAGCTGGCCCTTCGCTACCCCAAACTTGACACGACCCACGCCGCTCTCCTCCACCCGGTATACCATTGGGCGAAGCGTGGCATCAGTGTCGGGGGAGAATGGGTGCGGACCTACCTGAACCTTCCCCCTATACCGGGTACCCATCGCCAACGCGAAGCCACGGATGCCGAGCGCCGCGTCGTCGAATTCGATCCCTTCCTGCGCAAAGTCGAACCCATGATCGACGCGCTCCGGCAAAGCGAGACCCGCCGCCGTGCGGTCGATGGGCTGACGCCGTTGCTCCAAGACGAGAAAGAACCGTGGCGGAGCCGCTACGGCTACCTCCGCGTGTTGGAACGCGAAATGGTGCCGCCCCCCGGCGGCGCGGGCGCGCAAGGCTACTGGAAACTCATCAAACCCGCCCTCGAAACCCTCGCCAATCGCACAACCCTCACGCCCGACGTGTACCGCGCGCGGCTCATGCTCTGCAAAGTCAAGAGCGGCGCGGGCCAGTTCGAAAGCGCGGACCACTGGGCCGAACGCATCCTCACCGAACAACGGCACATCCGCGAACACCCCGAACGCAACTCCTACCAGGAAGCTGT
>JAHDWY010000183.1 GCA_023384315.1 Candidatus Hydrogenedentota bacterium
TCGGCCGGAAGGGAAACCGAATCGCCCTCCCGTTCGACGACTTCCTTTTGGACCACCGTCTCGGTGCCTTCCGGGCACGGCGCCCCGGTCATGATTTCGACCGCCATCCCGCCCGTTACGCTCACGCTCGACGCCGTTCCCGCCGCGACTTCCCCTATTACCGGGACCGTCTTCCCCGCATCGCCGCATCGCACCGCATAGCCGTCCATCATGGCGCGAGGAAACGGCGGGTAATCGCGATCGGCAATCAGCGAATCCGCGAGCACCAATCCGTTCGCATCCACAAGCGGACGCGCGCGCGGCGCAAGGCGAGGCGTAGCGTCAAGCACCAGACGCAGCGCGGTATCAGGATCGATCATGCGGTGCAATAGTTGTACTCCGATCAAAAATAGGGACTGTTACCATTCTCCTTCTGGATCGCTGAGAAGATCGCCGGTGTGCTGAGAAGAAAAATGGTAACTGTCCCTATTTTTGCACTATTTTTGCAGCTTCTCGACTACGCGAATAACTCCATTACCGGTTCGCCGAGACCGTCTTTGGTGACCTAGAAGGGACGCCGCTCGATCTCGTAGCCGTGATTGGCGGGAATGCCCATGGCGCGATAGAGCGTCGTGTGCAGTTGCATGGTGTCGATGGGGTTCGTGATCGCTTTGCACGGACGCTCGTCAGCAGTCTCCCCGTAGGCAAACCCTTTCTTCATCCCCCCGCCGAAAAGCAGCACCGAACCCGCCGCCGTGAAATGCCGGTGCATGCCGTAGTGCTTCAACTCCGTCATGACTGCAGGCACCTCGACCTGGTCAGGCACTTTCTTCTCCGGCTTGCCTTCGGTCAACATGTCGCGGCTGAACTCGCTGGCAAGCACGATAAGCGTCCGGTCGAGCAACCCGCGCGCCTCGAGATCGAGCACCAGTTGCGCAATCGGCGCGTCGATCATCTTCTTCAACTCGACCAGCCGCGTGTGCCCGTCCTCGTGGGTATCCCAATACTTGAACGGAATGTACTCGCTGGTGACCTCGATAAAGCGCGCGCCCGATTCACACAATCGCCTCGCCAACAAACAGCCCAAACCGAAGCGTCCGCCTTGGTTGTAGATGTCGTAGATCTCTTTCGGTTCCTGCGACAAATCAAACGCCTTCGCCGCGGGCGAGGTCAGCAACCGGTGTGCGCTGTCCATGGATCGAAGCATCGATTCTTTCTGGTAGTCGCTGCCGTATTCGCTGACCGGACTCTGCTCCAGCAATTTCTTGTACAGACTATTGCGATTGACGAACCGCGATTGCGTCATTCCCGCGGGCGGCTGCACGCTGGCCTGCGCGTCTTCGGGGTTGGGCACGAAGAAGGGGCCATACTCGTTGCCCAGGAATCCCGCCGTATGGAAGGCCTTCAGTTCTTCGGCCTCTCCTTGGTCGAAGCGTTGGCCGATGTCGATAAATGCCGGAACATCCGGGTTGAGCGGCCCAAGCGTCTTTGCAATCCACGCCCCGATGTGCGGCGCGGCCACCGACAAGGGCGGCTCGTAGCCGGTATGCCAGTGGTATTGATGACGCGAATGCAGGATGTGCCCGAGGTCCGCCGCCTGGTAGGTGCGGATCAGCGTCCCGCGATCCATGACGGAGCCAATCTTCTCGAGCCCCTCGGAGAACTTGATATTGTCGACCACGGTATCAATGGACGGAAACGTGCTGAGCACGGCATCGGCCGCAAGACCGGACTCGTACGGGGTGTAGCGCTTGGGATCGAAGGTTTCGGTGTGCGCCATGCCGCCACCCATCCACAGCACGATCATCGTGTCCGCCGTGGGCGCGATCTGTTCCCGCACCTCTTCGGCACGCACCTCACGCGGATAGCCCGCCGCCAACGCGCCGAGTGTGGCCGCACTCGCAGTCTTCAAGAACTCACGACGATTCCAGGTCACGGGGGTCATAGTGTCACCTCTGTCTCGTTTCCGTTTGCCTTGCAGTAGCCGGGGCGTTACCCCGGCGGCGTATCCTTAGTATATCAGTTGGAACTCCGGCTGCATCGCCATGGCCCACAGGAAGTCCTGAACGCCCTCTGGAGTCGCGGGCGAACCAATCACTTCCGCCGCCGCGGCGACTTCCGCCTCTGACGCATCCCTTTGCAGCGCATGCCGATACACCCGGTTTACCAACTCCGGCGCCGGCGGCGCTTCGCCTTCCAGCAGCTTCGCCGCGCCCCGTTCGAGCTGGGTGGTAAGAGTTTGCCCGTTGGTCAATTCAACCGCCTCTAACGCCGTGGCGACGGACTGGCGGCGCGTTACCACCTGCTCCCGGTTGGGGCGTCCCATGGCGCGCGTCAACGGGTCCGAGTTCACACGCCAGGCGCGTATCTGCGGAGGCGGTGGGTCCTCATCCTTCTTCACGGGCGGCGGCGGGGTCTGAAACTGGGGATTCTCCTGCCACGCACCGGTAACGGAAGCCAGTGTATCCAGGAACATCTCGGCCGTCATCCGCTTTACCTCCGGACCTCGGAAGACATACGGGTCTGGCGAGTCCGGCGGTGTATCTTGCGCGGGCAAACGATAGGCCTGCGAGGTCAGGATCACCTTCATCGTGTGCTTCAAGTCGTAGCCGTGATCGATGAAGTCGTTGGACAACCAATCGAGCAGGTCCGCGTTCCATGGCTCGTTTTCGATCACGTCGATGGGCTCGACCAGACCGCGCCCCATGAACTTCGCCCAGAGGCGATTCACGATGGTCCGAGAAAAGAACCCGTTGTCTTCGCTCGTAATAATCTTCGCGAGTTGCGCGCGCCGGCCTTCTACGGATCGATCGGCGTCAATCTCCCCCACCTCCGGCCAGAGGAATTGCACCTTCGCCGTTTCGCCCTGCGGCACATCGCACCGCACCAATTCCAGTGCGCCATCGGAAAACACGCTCGCCATGCCGTAGGCGTCCGTCAGCTTCCAGCGGTCCACGAAGCTGTCGTGACACGACGCGCACTTAAGGTTCACGCCCAGGAAAACCTGCGACACGCTCTGCGCCGCTTGCATGGGCGGCACCATCACCGCCGCCGTCACGCCGCGCCAGATGATTCCCTTCACGAAGCCCTGGCTCTCGTCGGAAGGATTCACGAGCTGCGTGACAAACTGGTCGTACGGCATGTTGTTGTACAACGCGTCGAACAGCCATGGCGTGATCTGCTTCCGGCCTCCGTCGATGTAACCGGTGCCCTGAAAATCATTGCGAAGGGCGTCGTTCCAGAAGGTCATCCAGTGCTCGGCATACGCCAGACGGTCGTTCAACAACTGATCGGCGAGTGCCGCGTACTTGTTGGGGTCCGTGTTGGCCACGAACGCATCCAGCGCGGCGGGCTCAGGCACGAGCCCCGTCACGTCCAGATACGCGCGGCGCATGAACTGGGCATCGGACACCGGCTCCGCCGGCGTCACGCCGTGCTCCGTGAAGTACGGCGCAAGAAACCGGTCGACGGGATGGTCCGGAGCGCCTTCCGGAACGGCCGGCACTTCGGGATGACTCAACGCGACCGGCGCGACATACGAGGGCGTAGCGCCTTCGACGTCGTGCCAGGTCATCCCCTGATCGATCCACGCGCGCAGCACGCCGACTTCTTCCGGCGTCAACTGCGGACCCTTCGGCGGCATGACCAGATCAGGGTCAAGCCCCGACACAAGATCAATCAGATAGCTCTCCGCGCTCTTGCCTTCGATCACCGCTGGACCCGAGTCGCCGCCGGTCAACAACTGCTCGCGCGAGTTCATCTGCAATCCGCCGCGGCTCATGTCGCCGCCGTGGCATTGAAAACACCGCTCCGCCAGTAGAGGATGAATTTCCGTGTCGAAATCCACCGTATGTTTCGCGGGCGCGGGAAGTTGCGGCGCATCTTGCGCCTGCGCGACGGGAATGGTAAGCAGGACCGCGAACGCCGCGATCGTGCCGAAATGAAACAGACTACGCCTCACCAAGACAACAACTCCTTGCAGCTATATCACCTGGTCTATGTAACGCCGGAGAGGCGGGACCGAATTTCAGCCTCCCGCGGCAACCTTGGACATACGTTCGGACAAGTCGCGGAGATAGGCCTCGTCGCCACCGCTCAACTCGGCCGTCACGAATCCTTCGTACCCGATCTCGGAAAACGCCTTCCGAACTTCCGGCCAATCGATGCTGCCCTCCATCAGATTGGTCCATTCGCGCGTGTCGCGTTTGAAATCTTTGAAGTGCACCTTCTTGATGCGCGGCCCAAGAGTGCGAATCCAGTCCTGCGGATACCCGAACGCCACGATGTTCCCCACATCGAAATAGGCCTGCACAAACGGACTGTCGAACTCGTCAATGTACCGCGCAAACTCCAACGGACTCAGCAGGAAGTCGTTCCACACGTCTTCGACGGTGATCAAAACCCCCAACTCTTCCGCAACCGGAATGAGAGAACGAATATGCTTCTGCGAACGTTCCCAGGCCTCGACATAACGGACGTTCGCCTTCACCACCGCCGGTACGAGCAGCACGTTATCCGCGCCCATGGCCTTCGCACAATGCAGCGCATGCTCCACTTCGGCCCGGCCCTTCTCCTGGATCGCAGAATCGGGATCGGATAAGGGCGCGCCCCAGCCGCCGTAGATGATGGAGTGAATCGGCACCCCCGCGTCGCGCGCCTGCTGGCCATAGACCTCCGCCTGGGCCAAGTCAGCCATTGGCCCCGATTCGAGGCCGTCAAACCCGCAGTCCTTCGCCAACGCAAACTTGTCGGGGTCCGATAGTTCCTTCGGCAGCATCCCCGTAATGATGGCCTTCTTGAACGGCGGATACGCAGCATCCTGCGCCTGCGCAAGCGACGAAGAAAGCGCCGCAGCCCCCACGGCCACACTCGAGGTCACCAGAAAATCCCGGCGCGAAACGTTGCTCATACTACTCTCCTTGGATCCACCAAAACTCGCGGCCAATCGCGAACAATGCGAATTCCCCCCAAGGGTACGTAGATCCCTCTGCCGAGATCAAGAATTGTCAGACCGTGGTTTCCCCGATATCCTCTGCCCAGAGTTCTGGGAATCGCCGCTGGAATTCCTGCATGAGACCGATGCACTCGGCGTCATTGAGAATCTCGACTTCTACGCCGCGGGAGCGGAGCAGTTCCGTCTCACCTTGGAAGGTGTTCTCCTCGCCGACGATGACCCTCGGGATCTTGTACAACAGGATCGCGCCGGTGCACATGCTGCACGGCGAGAGCGTCGTGTAGAGCACGCTTTCCCGGTAAACCCGCGCCGGTTGACGGCCCGCATTCTCCAACGCATCCATCTCACCGTGAAGAATCGCGGAACCCCGCTGGTGGCGGCGATTGTGTCCCCGGCCGATAATCTGTCCGTCGTGGACGATTACCGAACCGATAGGAATGCCGCCCTCGGCAAGCCCCTTCCGCGCCTCCTCAACCGCTGCCGCGAAAAATGCATCCATGACCAGTTCCTTCCCAAACTCCAATGTGCCTGCGTAGATGCGGACGAGTGCATTCCGTTGTACCCGTACTTTGCGGCCGCTTCCATGTGCGGGCCCGCGCCGGCCTCTCGTGGTATAATGGCGCCACGAGACGACGAGCGTCCTCCGTGGAGTCATTTTAGATGAAGACGTACACAGCAGTCATCGAGATTTGTGCCGACACCGGTCTGTATGTCGGGCACGTGCCTGGCTTCCCGGGCGCCCACAGTCAGGCTGAAACCTTGGACGAGTTGCGCGGCAACCTCGAGGAAGTCTTGTCCATGCTCACGGAGGAAGGAGAGCCTAAGCTGGAAACGCAGTTTATCGGAACGCAAACGATCACGGTACACTGACTTGCCCCGAATTCCCGTCCTCAAACCGCGTGAGGTCATCCGCCTCCTGCACAGCAGGGTTTCGTAGAAGTCCGTCAGCGCGGGTCTCACAAGCAATTCCGTCACACGGACGGGAGAGCCACAACAGTACCCGTCCACGCCGGCCGCGACATTTCTCCCCTCATCCTACGTCAAATTGCCAGAGACATTGGGCTGACCGTCCAAGAATTACTGGCGGATTCAGACACGGCTCAGAGCGAGTAAACGGAGCCGATTCATTCTGCGCCCGGCAAATCCCGCTCGATTTCATCCACGCGATACCCGAAACCCGGTCCGTCGATCGTGCCGAGTGAAACCTGACCGTCGCGGCGCTGATACAAGCCCGGATGCACCTTCGCCTCCGCCTCGGAGGCCTCCGGATAGAACTGCATGGCGTTCGTCTCGACGCCCATAATCGTGCCGGCGTGGGCCGCGAGCAAGACGTGCGGCACCTGCGCCAGCATGGGGTTGGTCAGATCCTGCACCATCAGCGTCATGCCGTGGGCCTTGGCCCAGCACAGGCTCAGCAGCGCGCCTGTCTGCGTCTTGCAGGTCTTGAGCGCCACCCCCGTCCACCCCAACGAACGCCCAAGCCGCACCAGATGCCAGTCGTGCGCGCTTTCGTCCATAAAAAGCGGCTTGCGCGCGGACACGCTGTGTACATCGATTCGATGCCTTTCGAGGTCGTACGGAAACGGTTGTTCCACGTAGAGAATCATCCCGTAAATTCGCGGATGCGCGATGACCAACTGATCGAGGATGCCATTTACATATGCGGGATCGGTGACGGTGCAATTGAAGTCCGTTGTCAACCACTCGACGCCGTTTTCGATGGCGATCTCCCCCACCTTCACCAGCCGGGTATGATCCCACGCCGCATCGTTGCCGCGCAGTTTCACTTTTAAGCAGTTCAGTCCGTCCCGCTGAATCCAGTCGCGTAACAGCACGGGATAGCCGTCGTCCGGTTCGTCACCGGTCAATTCCGATTCATCCAGTGGATCCAGTCCACCCACGAGGTGCCAGGCCGGCAACGTGTCCACGCGCGGCATCACCAGAAAATCTTCGGGGTACAAGCCCGCGAAGGACACCTCCGCGCCTTCCGCCGGTTCGAGATAAGCGGACAAGTCCTGGTTCATGTATTCGGCGTTGTACGTCGAATACGTCGGCACGCCGTGCAACACGCCGTAGGCATCATGCACGGCAATATCAAACGCCGAACAACACACCAGCGCCGCCAGCCACGGCATCGGTTCGTCGCGCCCCTTGTTGGCCTCTTCCATTAATCCCTTCAACGGCCCTTCCTGAAACGCATGGCCTATCTCCATGGGATGACCCGACTCGCCCAGCGCGATCCACGCTTCCTTAAGCCGCACGCAAAACGCCTTCAGTGCCTCATGCCGCTCGTCATAGGACAATGCACTCGGCCACACCCACTGCACGCTCAGCGGCGTCTCCCCCCAACCATCTGCGCGCCTGCCATCCGCGCCTTCCACTGTCACCCGCACCCGCGCACAGGTCACATACGTGACCGTCTCCGTCCCGAACTTCAACGGCACCCGCGTGTACACGGGCAAAAAATACAACGCCGCGTCCACCACGCGGATATCGGTGTCTTTGGGCATGAAACTCTCCTGCGTTGAACGCCCCCAGTGGCCGATGCAGTATAATACAGATAAGAGGACCGACAAAGTGCACGTTGGACACTTTCGGGTCAACACGTGCAAACCACTAACAACCGAACTGGAATGGAGTCCACCTCCGCATGGAACAGAAGCAAATCGAAGAGGCTGCCCTTCAGTTGCCTATCGACGCCCGAGCGGGATTGGCGAAGAAACTTTTGCTGAGCCTCGAGTCACCCGACGAAGACGAAGTAGCAGAAGAGTGGCTGGCCGAAGCGCAACGCAGAGCGCGCGAATTGGATGACAGCACGGCGAGTCCAGTGCCCGCTGAGGATGTTCGTCGGAAAGCGCGAACAC
>JAHDWY010000184.1:0-1575 GCA_023384315.1 Candidatus Hydrogenedentota bacterium
CCGATCCGAGCGGTTCGAGGGCTTCGCAAATGGTTTTGACCGCTTTGTCGTAGGGATTCTTCGTACGCTTCATTTCCACGATGGGCACGTAGGTATCGTAGGTGTGAAGGTCTTTGAGTTTGAGCGCCTTCCGCCGGACTTCGTGGTACCGGTAGACCGTCTTGATGTTCTTGTGCACGGCCTTGATGAGGCTGTCGTATACGGCGATGGGCACGTTGTCGTGAAAGAGCGATCCTTCCAGCGCGGACGGATAGTTGCGCACGCGGGACTGGTAGATGTCCTGCTGGACGGACGAACTCAAGGTCGCCGCGACCGTGTTCGCGTGGGATTGGTATTGCTCGTAGAACTGGTGAAATGCGTTCTTGCGCACCTCACGCTTGGGCGACTCCAGGAGGCTGCGGAAGGAACTCTGCGTCAGTTCCACCTTGCGTCCGCGCTCGTCCTTCACGGTTCCGAACTTGAGGTCCGCATCGTTGAGTTGCCCGAATACCCGGCCCGCCGTGCCGGCCACTTCGCCCTGCATCGCAAGGAGCCGCTCTTCCTTCTCGGACAAAATGTAGGGCCGGTAGCGCAACAGCTTCTCCAGTGCGTACCGGAACTCCTTGAGCTTGGGATCTTTGAGGTACTTGTCGATCGTCTTCTTGGGAATGGCCTGGATCTCGGGGGCGATGAAGCTGGCGGCTTCGCCCGCGCGCGTTGCGACGAAGGTATACTGCTGGATCATGCCCTGATAGGTGCTGTTGGACACGTCTTCCGAGGCCTTGAGGAAAGCGTACGAGCCCAGACGCTCGGCCAGCTTGTTGAACTCCACATCGAACTTGTAGCAGTCGAGCAACACCTTTGCGGAGGCGCCGAGCTTGCCGCGGAACTTCTCGAAGCGGGGAATCTGCTTCTCAAAATCCTTCAGCGCGGCCTGCCACGCCTTGTCGTCTTTGAAGAGATGCCGGAGGTCCCATGTATCCGCAACCTTTACTTCTTTGCGCAAAGGGATCTTCTTCGTCGTTGCCATGAAGGTACCTTTCTATAACGTTTCACGCCATGCAGAAGCGGCAGTATATCAGGGAATCTGGGGTTCCAGCACGTGCACGCCGAATCCGCGAATGGGCAGGGTCAGTGTTCCGTGTTGCACGATCGTTTCCTGTTGTGTGAGGGGGTCCCGGTAACTTGTGCCTTCCAGCGCCTCGAGTCCGTGGAGAGTGTAGACCAGCGGATCACTCCACTCGTTTACGACCAGCAGATGGATCTTGTCACCGGCATGCTTGGGCAACACGCGGACACCGCGATCGACGGACCCCCAGGTCTCCGCCAAGGTGACGTCGATATCGAGATCGGCATCGGGCGCGGACAGGACGGGCTGTTGCGCGCTGAGTTCCGCGACGAGCGTGAGCAAGTCCGTCCAGAACCCGGAGTCTTTCTCAATGTACGCCGTGCCCCAATAGAGAATGCCGCGCGCGCCGTTGACGATGGCGTCGTAAGCCATGAACCGGGATTCGTCGTAGGTGGGCCGACGCAATTCCTCGCGCTCGGCCTGGTCATCGTTTCCGTCGGAAAGGTCCGCCCACCCGAACCCCTGCA
>JAHDWY010000184.1:1585-7781 GCA_023384315.1 Candidatus Hydrogenedentota bacterium
CGCGGGCTTGCGCGCCTGCTGGGTGCGTTCAGGGCCGGGCGCGGCTTCCTGCATGCGTTGAGTGTACGCGCCCACACAGGAGAGCGACTTGTCGGCGAGGTCCGAGTGGCCGTTGTGCCGGCTTCGGGGAACCGGATAGATGTCGCACCCGACCGCATCCGCCGCGCGATTGAACTCGGCCAGTTGTTCAATGCTGTTCCGGGGCGCGTGATTCATCCAGATGGGCCGCTCCGGATCGATGGATTTGATTACACGGTATCCTTGCAGCATGCCGGCGGCCATCCGGTCCGCTCGCCCGGGGGCGTTGGACAAGTTGAGTTCGGGATTCGGCGGAGCCTTGTCGAGGCGACGCCAGATCTCATCGGCAAGTTCCTCGCCAATCTCGGGCTCCCCGCGTTCGTATGTGGCACTCGCCTGTTCGCGCATGTCGCGCAACTCCGCCGCAAGATCGGCGTTATCCAGTTGGCTGATGAGGGCGCTCTGTTCTCTCGGCTCGTCACGACGGCGCCATAGTGTCGCGCCGTACCACACGTTCCACAACGCTTCGTCGGGAACTTCCCAAACGGCCAGCGCCGGGTGATGCGAGAAACCCGCGACCATTCGTTTCAACGCGGCTTCGCGCGATTCGGAATCGACGCTGAGATCGATGGATGCGCCGGTGTTGATCCACGCGTACAGCTTCTTCGCCCACAACCGGTCGAGAGCGGCTTCCTCCGCGCTGGCGTGGATGAGATTAAATCCGGCCGCGGCCACCTGGTCCAGGTTCTCATCGGGCGGATTCTCGTAGAGCCCCAGGACGAAGACGCGCTGTCCGTCGACTGTGAGCATGCCGTCGTCAGCGAGCACGGAGTCGGCGGCCCAGGCGCCTCCGGGGATTAGAAGTCCAGCGAGCACAAGGATGATATGTTTCATTGTCAATACTCCCGGTGTTACTTCCCCCGATCGCTTCATCGTAGATCATGCAGAGGGGAAGGGCAAGGCGCCGTTCGGTTTTGCGCGGCCCGGCGAAAGGACTATAATTGAAGGGGCACGGGCAAGAATGGGGGGTAAGACATGCTTCCAGGAATCAATCAGTGGGGATTTCCTAACGACCTTCCCACGACCGAGGCCATCACGCTGGCAAAGCAGATTGGGTTTTCGGCGTTCGAAGTTTGCGTGGGCGATGAGGGGCCAACATCGTTGGGTCTAAGTGAAAAGGAGGCCACGGCGATTCGACGGCATGCGGAATCGCTCGGCATCGCGTTGTGCAGCGTGGCCAACGGCATGGGTTGGAAATACCACCTCACGTCGCCGGATGCCGCGAATCGGGAGAAGGCGAAGGAAACCATCGCGCAGACGCTGCAGGTCGCCTCGTGGCTGGGCGCCGACGCCGTGTTGGTGGTGCCGGGCGTGTGCGACGACGCGACGCGATACGACATCGGGATTGAAAACGCGTTGAAGAGCGTCCGCGAATTGGCCGATACGGCCGAGAATCTGAAGGTCTCCATCGCCATCGAGAACGTGTGGAACAAGTTTCTGTTGAGTCCGGTCGAAATGCGGGACTTTATCGATCAGTGTGAAAGCGAATACGTGGGCGCGTATTTCGATACCGGCAACATCATGCTGTACGGTCTGCCGGAGCAGTGGATACAAATACTAGGCAACCGCATTCGCGCCGTCCATTTGAAGGACTTCCGTTGCGCCGTCGGGAACCTCGACGGGTTTGTCATGTTGATGGAAGGCGACGTGAATTGGCCCGAGGTCATGACGACACTACGGTCTATCGATTACGATCGTGCGTTAACGGCGGAGTACTGGCCTTACAAGCATTCGCTGGAGGCGACGTTGCGGCAGGTGTTGGCAGGACAACAGGCGATTCTGGCATTGTGAAGAATTAAGAATGATGAATGATGAGTGCGGAATGCGGAATGGAAGAGAAGAAGCGGGATATTCTGGAGCGGACGAAGCAGTTCGCGTTACGGATAGTTCGATTGTATTCTGCGTTACCGAGGACGACGGTCGCGCAAGTGATAGACAAACAGGTGTTACGCTCCGGGACGTCGGTCGGGGCGCATGTTCGTGAGGGCAAGCGCAGCCGCTCGAATGCCGAAATGGTCAGCAAGACGGAGGGCGCCCTTCAAGAGTTGGAGGAAACGGTGTATTGGCTCGAACTACTGGTCGAGTCGGAAACCGTCAAACCGAAACAACTCGCCGATCTCATCACGGAAGCGGACGAATTGACAGCCATACTGGTAGCAAGTGTCAAAACAATTAAACGGCGGAGTGAGAAGAAATGAAGAATGAGGAGTGGGTAGTGCCGTTCGCGTTTCCATTCATCATTCCGCATTCATCATTCATCATTCCCGGAGGGGAGCTATGAACGTAGCGTTAATCGGTTGCAGCGGCATGGGCGTGCACCATGCCGGGCATGCAACGAAGGCAGGTTTCAAGATTGTGGCTTGCGGCGATGCCATCAAGGAACGGGCGGTGGAACTGGCGAGTCAATACGGCGCGGATGCGACGACGGATTGTTTGTCCCTGTGCAAGCGGGATGATGTCGATGTCGTTGCGGTGCTGACGCCGACGCCATTCCATACGGAGTACGTGGTGGCCGCAGCCGAGGCCGGCAAGAACATTTTCTGCGAGAAGCCCTTTGGCCGGACGCTGGAGCAATGCAATACCGGCATCGCCGCGGCGGAGAAGGCCGGCGTCAAGTTGTTCGTCGGTCACGTGGTCCGCTACTTCCAGGAGTTCGAGACGATCAAGGCCCAGATCGATGCGGGCAAAGTCGGCAAGGTCGGGTTCGTTCGCACGTACCGGGGCGGCATCTGCCCGGTAGGCGCGGGCAACTGGTTCCGCGACTGGGACATGAGCGGCGGCGTGACGATGGACACGATCATCCACGACTTTGACTGGATCCGGTACGTGTTCGGAGATCCGGCGCAGGTCTTCAGTCAGAATTTGAGGGAACAGTTTGATAAGGCCATCGATTACGCGATGGTCACGTTTCGAATGAAGAGCGGCATCATCGTCAACACGATTGGCACCTGGGCGCATCCCGGAGGTTTTCGGGTGAAAGTGGAAGTGTGCGGAGACAACGGCATGCTGCAATTCGACAGCAGCGAAGCGCCGTTGTCCGTGATGATGCGGGAGACGGCATCCGGCATGCCAGGCATGATTGTGCCGGGCAGCCCGGTGGGTGTCAGCCCCTACGAACTGGAATGGCACGACTTCAAGAACTGGCTTGATGGGAAAGGCCGGCCGCGTGTGACGCCGCAGGACGGAGTCTGGGCCGTGCGCATGGCGCTCGCGGCGCTGGAGTCGGCGGACACGGGCAAACCCGTCGCGTTCAATTAGACGCGGGACTCGCTGCCGGCGGGTCGGGCCAAATCATGCGGAGGTTGGAACGATGCAAATCCTTACCTACGTAATCGGCGGCGCAGCTGTAGTGTTCTTTGTTTGGATGTTGCGGCTGGCGTCGAAGGAGAAACTCATTCTCGCGCTGCTCGTGGGCGCGCTATGCACGATGTGCATCGGCTTCTATCCCGCGCTGCAGTTGTCCGGTTTCGGCGAGACCATCGCAGAAACCGTGCAAGGAGAAGAAGGCGTTGAAGTGGTCGCTGCTTCACCCGTGAAGAAGCCTTTGTCGGTCGTGCTGTGGTTGATCCTGTTCGCGGTTCCCGGGCCGTTCCTGGCGGTGGCCGCACAAGTAATCTTTCGATCGATCAAACGTGTCCGCTCGGCGGACGTTGATACGGGCAACACGCCCTGAAGGAGATGAAGTAATGGCGAAGTTGGGGATCATGAGTTTCGCGCACATGCACGCGTACAGTTACGCGGCGGCAATCAACGAATTGGCGGAAGCGGAACTCTTCGCAATTTGGGACGATGATGCGGCCCGCGGCAAGGCCGCAGCGGACCAGTTCAAAGCGCCGTTTATGGCGAACAGGGATGCCTTCCTCGCCTCGGGTCTTGACGGGGTCATCATCTGTTCGGAAAACGTAAAGCACCGCGCCATGGTGGAAGCCGCTGCGAAAGCGGGCAAATGGATCCTTTGTGAGAAGCCGCTCGCAACCACTATCGAAGACGCGCAGGCGATGATCGATGTGTGCAAGAAGACGGGGGTCGGCCTGGGCACGGCATTTCCGTGCCGGTATGTGGCGCCGCTCATGGCCGCCAAGGAGGATCTTGACAGCGGCCGCTTCGGAACCATCTACGCGGCCGCGTGCACCAACAACGGGAGCTTTCCCGGCGGCTGGTTCGCGGACGAGAAACTTTCCGGCGGCGGCGCCACGATGGATCACACGGTCCACGTGGTCGATCTGTTGCGCTGGATGTTCGGCAAGGAAGTCACTAAGGTCTATTGCGAGAACGGTAACCTGATTCGCGAAGGCATCGGCACGGACGATGTCGGCAGCCTCCACTTCGAAATGGAAGGCGGCATCAAGGTATCCCACATCGCGAGTTGGAACCGCTCCAAGAGTTTCCCGACTTGGGGCGATGTGACCATGGAGATCATCGCCGAGAATGGCGTGCTCAATGTGGACGCCTTTAACCAGAAGGTCAATGTATATAACGACACCGCCATGAAGGCCGAGTGGGTCCCCTGGGGCGACAATGCCGACCTCGGTCTCGTAAGCGACTTCGCCGCCGCCTGCGACGAGAAACGCGATCCCGCCATCACGGGCTACGACGGCCTCAAGGCCGTGGAGGTCACGGTAGCCGCGTACAAATCCGCCAAGTCGGGAGAGATGGTCTCCGTCTAAGTACTATTAGCCACAAAAGAACGCCGGGCAACAAATTCGAAATCCGAAGCACGAAATTCGAAACAAATTCGAATGACCAAAATCCGAAAAGGGGTCCCCTGCGGCCGAAGGTTGCAGTCACATTTGGAGCGACTCATGCCCTTGTCCGGAGATGAACGGCAGGGGAACCGGATAGTCACGTTCTCTTGAGACCATTAATCATCAGGGCCATTCTTCGCGGCGGAAGCGTTCGACGTAACGTTCACCGTCTTTCATGAGGCCCAGCGCCCACTGGCGAATGCCTTCGAAGGTCTCGTCGGCCATGTCAGGCGTGTATTTGCTGAGCGAGGGTTCAAACTGGCTCACGTGTGCGGCGCTGGCTTTGACCTTCGTTTCGGCGATTTCCGTGATATCGACGGTGTAGTTTGGCTCTTCCGTGTAGTAGTAGAAGGCAAGAGGCACGTGGTAGGGCTTGAGCCCTTCGTCGAGCAGATGCTGCGGATAATAGAGGTGCCACTCGCTGGCGATGAAGGCGTCCTTCGTGATGAACGCGGCCATGCGGTGGTCGGTCTTGTGCCAGCGTTCGTGTGTGGTGCCGGGGTCAATGGTGAACACGGCATCGGGCTGGTATTTTTTCATGAGCCGGCAGGCTTCGCCACGCAATACGCGCGGGTTGGCGTACTCGAGATCGCCGTCTTCGTAGCCGAGCCAGATAATGTTCTCCTTGGGGATGCCCAGAATTTCACAGGCCTTCTCTTCTTCGGCGCGTCGGATTCTGGCTAAGCGCTCGCGGGTCATGTCCAGGTCGAGCGACCCCTTGTTGTCGTTCGTGTAGATGACCACGATGACCTTGTTACCGTTCGCCGCCAAGATGGACATGATGCCGCCGCACAAGAAGGTGTCGTCGTCGGGATGGGGTGTGAAGACCAGGACCGTTTTCCCGGTCCAGGTCTCGATGCGACCTTCGGGTACGGCGGGATCTTCCTGCGCAGCGGCGATCGGAAGACCTGCAAGGCAGACGCAAGCGAAGAGAATCGCGAAACTGGAGAGTCTTATCATGGGGCACTCCTTTCTCATTGGACGCAAGAACGTTATGTTGTCCGCGCCTCCGGTCACGCTATGCCGATTTGAAGCGCGGACCGGCGTCAGTCAACCTCCAAAAAGGCCTCACCGTTATCTTGTAACACGTCGGGCAAGGGGCGATATACTTAGAAGAGCGGTCGTTGTGCCGCACCGCGGCAGGCTGTGTCGATCATATGGCGATTCGCATGTAAGAAGGAGTCGGAGTGTGGGCATCCTGAAAAACGCTCTGCTTTACGCAACAATCTGTCTGGCCGGTTTCGCTCTGGTGGGATGCGATCTGGACGGCGAAGGACTTAAGTGGGGTACGGCCGTCGCAGGCGATGAAACTCCGGACTTCCCGGACGATGGCGGCAATGGGGGCGAAGACCCGGGAGACGGAGGCAATGGCG
>JAHDWY010000185.1:0-5466 GCA_023384315.1 Candidatus Hydrogenedentota bacterium
GGCCGGCGAGATCATGGGTGCGGTGCTTATCGAAGCATTTTGGGTGACGCTGTTGGGCATTGCCTCGGGGTGGGTCGTGGGCACGGGCCTGACGTATGTGTTGAGCGGATACCTCACCGAACGGTTCGGGTTTGCCATATCCGTGTTTCGCCCGAGCCCCGATATGGTGTCGGCCTATTCCGCGGTGCTGCTCATGGGGATGTTCGCGGGGATCGTTCCGGCGTTTCAGGCCTACCGGACGGATATCGCAAGAGACCTCGCGGAACCGTAACCACTGAATCGAGAGCGTGTTGTACATACCCTGGCCACGATCTCGCAGCGCCCCCGGCTCGCAGATCAGGGGTTGGCAATTGCCCGCCGGAAATATGCTATAGTATCGGGCGGTTTTGGCAACTGGAGGTTCATTTTGTGAGACGTCGTGTAGTCAGAGATCTGGGTACCATCATCGGCGTGGTTGTGATTCTCGCGGGTGTGGTTGGCGTGAATTTTTACATGCGCCTCGAGGGCCTGCAGGAAAAGTACGACCAGATTCGCCGGTCCTACGAACAGCAGGCGGTCCAAAAAGGCACGGAACTGCTCGACTGGGAGTTGTTGCGCAAGACCAAGGGTTCGCTATATAGCGGGCCGACCTTTGACGAGGAGTTGAAAGCCATCGCGGGGCAGAGCGTGAACCTGATGGGGTTCATGACGCCCATCGACGAGTTTCGCGACGCCACCCATTTCATGCTGCTCCCTCTACCCATCGAATGCTATTTCTGCAACGCTCCCCCCATGCGGGACGTCATGCTGGTTCGGATGGCCGAAGGCCAGTGGGTCAACATGGTGGAAGAGCCGGTACTCATGTCGGGCACGCTGAAACTCAGTGCCGGCGGTGACGAGAAGTTCTTCTACACGCTTGAGAATGCGATACGCACGACCATGGGCGAGACGACGGAGAAGCGGTTCACGACGCAGCATCGGCAAGAGGGCCAGACCATGGGACGCGACCTCTTGTCGGTCGACGATCACACGGGGCAACAGCCCGAGCCCGCTCAGGAGCAGATGCTGCCGCCGACCGAGCTGCCAAAACCAGACGCGGAACCGGCGCCCTAGCGTTGCATCCGGATTGATTTTTGCGGCCTTCATCGGACACGGTGAAGGCCGTTTCTTGTTTCCGGGCGTCTATCCGGAATGGTTACGGTCGAGGATTGTTCAATGCCGCATTTGCACCGGTTCTTCGCAACGCCGGAAGAGGATGATCCGGGCCGCGCCATCCTGCGGGATGAAGAAGCCCACCACGCAATCCACGTCGTACGCCTGAAGGCGGGCGATGGAATCGCCGTATTCGACGGACACGGTCGCACCTGGAGCGGCGTCGTCGAATCCCTGTCGCGGCGCGAGGTGCGGGTTCGGCTGACTGGCGAGGCCTGCGTTCCGCGGCCCGATACCCACGTGACGCTAGTTCAGGCGTGGCTCCACCGCGACAAGTCTATTGAAGAGATCATACGCCGCTGCACCGAAATCGGCGTAGACCGGTTCGTGTTCTTCCCCGCTGCGCGGTCGGAGCGTCCGCCTAAGGCCAACAGCAAGTGGAACCGCCTCGCCGTGGAATCCTGCAAACAGTGCGGCCGCGCTTGGCTCCCAGAGTTTCAAATCGCAGATTCGCTCGACTCCGCTCTGGCGCTCGTGGACGGTCCAATCCTTGCCGCGACCTTGGATGGAGATTCCGTTCCCCTGTCCGACGCTGTGTCCTCCAACCGCATTGCCTTTCTCGTCGGTCCGGAAGGGGACTTTACCCGCGAAGAACTCGCACGCCTTACTCAGGCACATGCGACGCCGATAAGCCTCGGTGCCGCGGTATTCCGCTCGGAGGTGGCTGCGGTCGTGGGATGTAGTTTGGTCCTGTATGAACTCGGCCGCCTTGGCCCCGGGTTCTGACAAATCTGCTCCTGCGGGGAATTTGATCAGCTTGCGCGAACTCGAACGCGGCTCTGCGCGACGACGAGCATCACCCCGCCGGCGACAACCAGAAGACCGCCGGTAGCCTGAAGCGCAGACATTCGTTCCGACAGGATGAGTGTGGCACCCAGCAGAGTGACGAACGGCGTGGCCATCTGAAGTCCCGTTGACACAATGGCGCCCATTCCCTGAATCGCGCGGTAGTAGAGAACGTGCGCGAACGCGATGCCGGTGATTGCGGAGACCGCCACCAGCCCGAGGGTGGGGACACTTGTTTCTGCAAGCGCCGCATAGTCTCCGAATAGGAACATCAGCACCAATAGCCCGGACGCCGTGTAGAGGCTGATCACGCCAAAGCTAAGCCGGGCCGGATACCCGGCCATGAATCGGCGCACGACGACCGCATACGCGCCGAACATGATGGTGGTGACAAGCAGCACCGCCAAGCCGACCATCGACGTCGCGCTTTGGCCTCCCAGATCCTGAACGAACATCCCGACAACGCCGCCGACGCACACGAAGGTTCCGCCAAGAAACCAGGGGTCCCGCACGACCGGCCGCTCTTCGCGGATGAATAGGAAACCGAAGACGATGGTGAACAGGAAGTGCAGCTTGTACGCGAACCCGATGACACTGGCTTCCAGATAGTAGGGTGTGATGGCCCAGCAGGTTTGGCCGACGAGATTGATCGCGGTGGGTATGAGCGCGCTGCGCCAGACGCCCCGGCGAGGGCGGACATGGCTGTCCGATGCGGGATCGCGGAGAAGTGCGATCACGAAGGGCAGCCAGAACAACGCCCCCACGGTATACCGCACTCCGTTGACGGTCCACGAGTCGAGATCGTCGATAAACATGCGCAGGAATACGGGCGTTGTGCCGTAACACACAACAGCGCCGAGGGCTGCGGCGAGGGCCAGGGAATCGTTTCGGTGAAGGGATTGCATGAGACTCCACAGTGACATACTAAGTGCTGAAACAAACCGGCGTGCGTCCGCATACCATAGGAATTTCGCGCTATGCCGTCAAGCGCGAGGGGCGACTTCGCGTTCAGATAGCCCGTATAGAAACGACTCAAAGTTGACTGGAATCCCGGCGAAGTCTACGCTCATAGGGTTCGACCAAAACACGAAACAAAGGAGAGCGACATGCGCGATCGCAGCAGTGGGCCGTCGGGATTGCCGAAGGCACCGAAGCACGTAGAAACCAAGAGCGACGACCCATCCCGGCGGGATTTCCTGAAGCGCAGCAGCATCGGAATCTCAGCCGCGGCGTTGGGAACGCGCATCGCCGTGGGCGCGGAATTCACACCGAAGAAGATTCGTGTCGGTGTGGTTGGCGGGCGTTTTGGATGCTCGTTCCAGTGGCACGAACATCCGCAGTGCGAGGTGGTGGCGGTCAGCGATCTGCGCGAGGACCGGCGCAAGAACCTGGTCGATACATACAAGTGCGACCGCACCTACAACTCGCTCGAGGAACTGGTGCAAGCGCCGGATATCGATGCGGTGGCTGTGTTTACCGACGGAAACTTGCATGTGCCTCACGTCGTCGAAGCCATGAAGAACGGCAAGCACGTGATCTCCGCGGTACCCGCCTGCTGGGCTACCGTCGAGGATGCGGAACGGCTGCTGGACATCGTGACGACGACGGGCCTGACGTACATGATGGCCGAGACCGGCTATTATCAACAATCCACCATGTCGGCGCGCAAGTTCTATGAGGAAGGAAAGTTCGGCGACCTCTATTATTGCGAAGCCGAGTATCAGCATCCCGGCCTGGAAGTCTTGTACTTCGAGAATGGCGAACGGACCTGGCGGCACGGCATGGCGCCTATGCACTATCCCACGCATAGCAGCAGCCAGTTGATTGGGGTCACGGGCGAGCGGTTGGTTGAGGTGAAGTGCCAGGGCTGGGGCGATAACGATCCGATCCTTCAGGACAATGCGTACAACAATCCCTTCTGGAATGGTTCGGCCATGTTCACCACGGACCGGGGCAACGCGTTCCGCATGAACGTGTGGTGGAAGGGCGCGCACCGGGGCTGCGAACGGGCCCAGTGGATTGGCAGCGACATGAGTTTCTATATGCAGAATCCGTTGGGTATCGGACCCGTGATCGTGCGTTCGCAGAAGCGCATGGAAAAGGACGACGCCGGGTTTGAACGGGAAGCGCCGGAGTTCGAGAACTACGCGGTGCCTGAGTATTGGAAGACGGATCTGCTGCCGGAACCGTTACGGCATGAAAGCGGGCATGAAGGATCGCACACGTTCCTGACGCATGAGTTCATTGACGCGCTGGTCAACGAACGGCGGCCGTCGGTGGACGTATACGAGGCGCTGGCCTACACGGTGCCGGGGATCATTGCGCATCAGTCCGCGCTCCGCGACGGCGAAACCATGAAGATCCCACAATATGATCGCCCGGCGTAGCGCGGAGTTTGGACCTACGCATCATTGTTTGGGTGACCGATTGATGAGACGCTTCATGCAAGGAAGAACATCCCCCTTGATCCCCCTTCGAAGGGGGAATTCTCGCAACACTTCGTGTTGCGTTGAGTACGGCCAAACGGCTCGGTTTCGCGGCCGGAACGATACGGGTTCAGATAGTCTGCGTCTCGCGCAAACTCCCCCTTTGAAGGGGGATCAAGGGGGATGTTCTTCGCGTTCATTTCGTGATCTGTGGATAGTCTCTGCGCGTGCCAAACGTCTTATGGTGCTCGTGATTGCAGGCACGGCCGTTTGCTTCAGTTCGCTCGGGCAACCGCATGTTGACGACACTGACGCACTGGTCCAAGAAGTCGCGAGCAAGGGCTGGATCGTTTACAGCGCGCGCGCCGGCAACGGCACGTGGGACCTCTTCGTGGCGCGGCCGGATGGGTCCGCGGCCCGCAATATCACGAACACGGTGGACTACGAAGAGGCGGCCCCGCGGTTTGCGCCGAACGGGACGCGTATCCTGTACCGGCGGCTAGCCAAGGGCACGGAAATCAACCACGACCTGTGGGGATTTCAGGGCGAACTCATCATCGCGAAACCCGCTGGCACGAGCGCCATGGTCTATGGCGACGAAGGCGCGTATCCGTGGGCGTGCTGGTCGGGGGACGGGAAACAGATCGTGTGCCTTGAACGCAAGGGGATCAAAATCGTGAACCTCGGCACCCGCGAGGTCGTGCGGGAATTGCCGCGCAATGGAATCTATCAGCAACTCTTTGCGTCAGCCGACGGCAAGTGGTTTTGCGGAACGGGCAACATCCAGAACGCCTCGTGGAATGTGGTGCGGATGAATGCGGAGGACGGGACTGTCAATGCCGTGCACATTTTTCAGAGTTGCACGCCGGACTGGTTTCCGGATTCCGAGCGAATCATCTTCTCGTCGCGGCCAACGCAGAAATCCAACGAGGGCTATGGATGGACGCAACTGTGGATGGCCAACGCGGACGGCAGCGACGCGAAACTGATCTACGGCGAGGAAGGTACGCACATCTACGGCGGACAAGTTTCTCCGGATGGCCAGTACGTACTGTTTACCAAG
>JAHDWY010000185.1:5476-7766 GCA_023384315.1 Candidatus Hydrogenedentota bacterium
TCTTATGCGGTTGTCCGATGCGCCGACCATCGGCGGGGAAAGTCCGGAGTTGCGGTCGCTGCATGTGAACACGAAAGACGGCCCCGTGTTGGAGATTGGGACGGGTTGGGAGCCGCACTGGACCTACGCGGACATCGGCGTGAAGGAGTAACAAGAATGGCGGGGCTATGGGGGATGGGCAAAGTTGAATGCGGTGCACACGAAAGAACATCCCCCTTGATCCCCCTTCGAAGGGGGAATTGGTGCGCGCTGCGATCTCTTGAGCAATACGGTGGCTCTTGCGCTGAACAAAGACCTCGGTTATCACGTGTCGCAACGCAAAGCGCTGCACAATCTCCCCCTGCGAAGGGGGAGCAAGGGGGGTGCTCTTCTGTGTTTGCGCAGTTCCGTTGGGTAAGCGCCGTTGTTGCTGTGGCACTTATCATCGCGGGTTGTGGCGGCGCGCAGAAGACCGACGGCGTGGACGACAAGGTCACGACGATGGGCAGCGTCGAAGTAACCGCGAAGATCGTCAACATCACAGGCGAGTTTCCGCCGAACGATCTCTATGACTACGCGTATGTGATGAAGTACGAGGTACTGCAATCCCATCGCGGCGAGGCGCCGCAGACCCTCTACGTGGGGCAGTACAATCCGCTCAAACCACGCGCGGAAGCGGCTGATGCGCGATCCGGCGAGATTGGCGGTGACGTGACCGAGTTTCGGGTGGGCGACGTGCACCGACTCGCGCTGGAAGTGCCCATCGACGAGTACTGCATGGCGGGCATCATCAATAAGTACGCCGAGCAGACGCAGGACCCGATCTATTGGGCGGTTTGGACGAATCGCGTCGTGCAGTAGCCGCCCATGGTCTTCACCTCCCACATCTTCGTTTTCTACTTCCTGCCCTTGACGCTGTTGATTTACTATCTGCTTCCGGCCCAACGCAACCTGTTCCTGTTGGTGATGAGCTACCTCTTTTACGGGTGGTGGAATCCGTGGTTTGTCCTGCTCATGTTGTTCGCCACGGCGGTGAACTTCGCGTGCGGCCACGCGATCGCGGGGAATCCGGACGATGTCCGGAAGCGCAAGACCGCGCTATGCGTCAGCGTGATCTTCAGCTTGTCGTCGATGGGGTTCTTCAAGTACTTCATGTTCTTCGAGAACAATCTGAACGCCATGCTGGGTGTGCTCGGCGCAAGCGCCCTGCCCGTGATTCAGATTACGCTGCCCGTCGGGATCTCGTTCTTCATCTTTCAGAGCCTGAGTTATCCCATCGACGTGTACCGCGGCGACTCGCCGCCGGTGCGCAACTTCTTCGACTTCGCCTGCTTCGTCGCGCTCTTCCCCCAACTGATCGCGGGACCCATCGTGCGGTACAACACCATCGCCGAACAGTTGGTGAAACGGGACCACACGATGGAACGCTTCGCATCCGGCGTGGCCCTGTTTATCCTGGGTTTTGCGAAAAAAATCCTGCTGGCGAACCAAGTCGGCGGCGCGGCGGACGCAGTGTTCGCGGCGGAATCGCCCGCCACCCTCGATGCGTGGTTCGGCATTGTCGCTTACGCGTTTCAGATCTACTTCGACTTCTCGGCCTACTCCGACATGGCCGTCGGACTCGGCCGCATGTTCGGCTTCGAGTTTCCGCGCAACTTCAATGCGCCTTACCGGTCCGACAGCATCACTGACTTCTGGCGGCGCTGGCACATTTCCCTGTCGACCTTCCTGCGCGACTATCTCTACATTCCTCTCGGCGGCAACCGGCACGGCGAACGGCGCACCTACGTTAATCTCGCCATTGTTATGCTGCTCGGCGGACTCTGGCACGGCGCCAACTGGACCTTTATCCTGTGGGGCGCGTTCCACGGCGGGCTGCTGGCCTTCGAGCGATGGCTGGGGAAGGAAAGTCTCTATGCGAAGATGCCGCGCCCGTTGCGGGTCGCGTTGACCTTCGTGCTGGTGCTGTTCTCGTGGGTTCTGTTCCGCGCGGTGGACATCCAGTCCGCGGGCGCGTACTTCGCCGCGCTGTTCGGCCTGAACCAGCCCACGAGCGGATCGCTGCTGCTCGACGCCGTCCTCTACACCCGCGGCAACCTCGCGATCATGGCGCTCTGCGCCGCCTTCGCCTGGTACGGCGTCCAGGCCCACGACTGGGTGGAGAAACTGACGATGCCGCGAGCCGTGGTGTTGATTGGATTGTTTGTTCTGTCGTTGATGACGATGTTTGTGCAGGCGTTCAATCCGTTTTTGTATTTTCAATTCTGACGTCTAGTGCCAGAACTCGACCACGTGTTTTCCAACGACTTTC
>JAHDWY010000186.1 GCA_023384315.1 Candidatus Hydrogenedentota bacterium
GGTCCACCTTCCAGAGGCCGGTTGGACGCTATGTCCAAACGCACCTGCGTGCCTTCGTAACCCACGAGCGTGGCGTCGGTCTTCGACAGGAGTCGCGACTTGGACGGCAGATTCGTGTATTCGGGATAGGTATAGGTCACGGCCACCGAATCGATCCGCGGAATGCGGCTCAGAGCCAACGAATACCGCTTGCTGCGTCCACGCGGGATTTCCGCGTAGTAGGTCAAATCCGTTCGCACGTTCTCGATGGTCTGAAAATAGGTGCCGTCGCCCGAATCCAGCATGGGAAGGGTCCCGGCTATCGTTCCATCGGGACGCTCCAACACGAGCGCCATCTGGGACGGACGCTTGCCCGAGGTGGTCACGCGAACGATCTGACTCTCGCCGTACTCCACCGTAGAGTTCGCGGGATCGACGGTGAACTTCGTGGGACTGTAGGGCGGGTGATCGCCCCAGGGATCGGCGAAGCGTGGAACCACTGCGGCAAAGACATCGGAAAAAAGATAAGCCAGTGTGCCGAGAACTATCGCAAGCGCAATGAATGCCCGCGTCTCGCCACGAAGGGACGGCGGTCGCAGGGTGTCGACGCGTCGCACCGCGGATACGCGGTCCGCCGCGAGATGAATCTCGTGGCTCATCAGTTCGGTGGACAATCCCGGTCGAAGGGTTCCCGCCATGAGATCGTCGAAGTCGACGGCATTGATCACGTCGTTGTGAAGATCGGGCGCGCCTTGCTCGACCAGCCGCGCCACGAGCCTGTCTTCCGACACGGCGCGAGACAGCCGCCAGTACGTCGCGACGGCCACCACAAGCAACGCGAAAAGCGTGGCTGCTGTAAGCCCAATGCGCGCGGATGCTGGGAGGATCAATAGCACGTCGAGATACACAAGGGCGAGCGCGGCCGCAACCGAAACCCACAACACACGCACCACGGCCAGCTTGCCAATTTGACGTCGTCTCGCCAGGGAGAATTCATGCAGCCGTTGTCGAAGCGTGAGCGAATGACTGGACATTAGAGCAGTCCTTGGTCCGTTACAGTCACCAATTCCACTATATCACACTAGGCCCGTGCGCCTGCGGGCAAACCACTCCAGCGCAAGCAGTCCAATGAGGATTCCGAATACGCTCAAAGTGTCCCACGCGTCCCGGGGTTTCGCTTCTTCTTTCGAGAGGCGCTCGAACTCGCGTACCCGGTCCGGCAGAGAACCCAAATCTTCAAACCTCAGAACATCGCCCCCAGTCACGGAAGAAATCTGCCCGAGCAGTTCAGGATCGGCAGCCACAAACCGGTTTTCCACGCTATCCGCATACACCGTAAACCATTCCGACGCTTCCCGCGATTCCCCAACGGTGCTCCGCATGGTCGCTTTGAATTCGCCTTCACCGCTGGGCTGGTAATAGGCTTGATAAGCGCCGGGATTGCCTTCGCTCGGTGGAAGTTCGACGGTCGTCTCGACGCCGCCGGGCTCTTCAATGGTGACCCGCGGATTAAATTCCTCGGAATCCACGAATTGCGTCCGCACGGTCAACAGTACTCGCTCACCCAGGTTGTAGGCGTATTGATTCGTGCGGAACGAGATATCCTGCCCCGGCAGAAAGTCGGACTCGAAGATTAGCCACCGGATCATCTGGCTCCAGAAGCGCGAATAGATATCGTCGTACTCTTCGAGTTCGGGCGGCATGAAGGCCCAGCGCCATAACCCCGTCGTGCCGATGCTCATGACTTTTCCACGCCCATATCGTTGGTACGAAATGGCGGCCACTTTGGAGCCCAGTTCGACCCCGGGTTGGTCCGTCTCCGAGATGCGGGCGAGAATCACCGACAGAGACTTCTCGTCTTCCACTTTCGTGATGCTGACCATTTCCGGCAGTTCGCGAATGATGAAGTCCGCCGGGGTCGTGCGGCCAAAAGCGAACAAGGGGCTGTCCTCGCCTTCCGGCGTCAGTTCGATGCGCGCCTGGCGCACGACGTCGTCGCCCCAATCGACAGGTTCCAACGCCGCGAGCACTTCGTTCTCGGCGTCGTAGGCGCGGCCGCGCGCAAACACGACGCTGCCGCCGCGGTCCGTCAGGTACTCGCGAAGCAGTCCCAATTGCTCGGATGTGAACAGCGCATCGATCCCTTTTCCGAAGATAATGCAGTCGTATTCGAACCATTCTTCCTTGGTCGTGGGTAGAAACACGCCCTGGGCCACTTCGGTCTTTTCATTCAGATCGCTTGTGGACTTCTCGGAGAGCCCAAAGATCTTGTCAGCGGTGACCTGGAAAATGGACGTCACTTCCAAGTTTGGATCGCGTTGCAGGGCGCGCAACAGGAATTTGCTGTCCCAATAGGGCTTGGCTTCGACGAAGAGCACGCGGCTCTTTTCATCGACGACGCGGGCGAATACGGTGCGGTTGTTGTTGGCCGGATCCGCCTCCTCCGGCAGCGGCGTCACTTCGACGGCGTACCGGAACACGCCCTTGTGGTCCTCCTGAATCGGGAAATCGACCGTCTCCGTACCGCCTCTCAGCATGACCTGCTGCGAACCGATTTGCTCGCCGTCCCGCAGAAGATTCACTTCCGCGTACCAATCCGCGTAGCCCGATTGGCTGAGCGTTACCTTGAGCTTGGCCGGTTGGTCGACAAAGAGGAAGTTCTGGTTCAGACGCGCCGTCACGACAAGGTCCTTGGTCTGGGTGTCGCTGCCCACGGGGATCGTCCACACGGGCACCTTCTGGCTCTTGAGCATCAGGGCGGCCTGCCGAATCTCGCCCTTGACGTTGTCGCGTCCGTCGGACACCAGCAAGGCGCCCGCGCTCGGCCGCGACACCGATTCGCCCGCGAGTTTCTGCAAGGCTTCGCCGAGGTCCGTGGCCATGCCTTGCGGTTCCGGCGTATTGAGAATCGTATCGATCGATGCCGGTACAAGTTCGCTGTCGAACAGGTAGAATCGCACGTCGTAATCGGCGTTCAGCCGCGCCATGAGATCGCCTTCATGCTCGCGCACGGCGCCGGCCACCGCGTCGAAGCGCGTCATCCCGTCCACATCCGCCGTCTTCATGCTGGCCGACGAGTCCACCATGACGGCAAAGACCGGCTTGCGCCCGCTGGACGCGGACGGCTCGGTACGCATGGGGCGCAGCAGCACGATGATCAATGCCGCGATGGCCGCCAGACGAAACACGGCGAGAATCGTGCGCCATACCCGGCCCGCTCGGCCCTGCGCGCGAACGTAGGACCACACCACCAGCGCGGCCAGGACCGCGCCAAGGCCCAGGATGGCCGGGGCCGGGAATGGCGGGTCGAAAGTAATCCCGGACCACATGGTCTAACGCCTCAACGCAATCAACAGGAGTTGTTCGATAGCAATCGCGGCCAGCGCAGCCAGCAGCAGGTAGGGCCACAAGGGAACGCCCTCGAGGAAACGCCGCACGGACTCCGGGTCTGCGCCGTCCACGGTAGCGAATTGGCGGCGGCTCGCCCGCATCAACTCCGTCATCTGCTCTTCAGCGAGATAGCTAAGATCACTTTCGCGCGCATCCACGTTTACCGGCGCGGCGGCGAGTTGCTCATCCGACTCGTGCACCCGATAGAATCCGGGAGCCGCGGAATCGGGAAATGCGATGGTCGTCGTATCTGCCATGCGTTCGACGCTTGCGGTGACGGCTTCGCCGGCGGGGTTCGTGTACCGCACACTGGCCGCGTCGGCGGGAATGGAGGCACTGACTATCGCGGGATATCCGACCGCGTGTTCGCGTCCACTGACCTCTCTCGGGCGCATCGCTTTCAAGATCTCGTGGATGAAGGGAACGAAGATCGTCTTGCGGGCAAAGTCGCTGCCTTCCCGGGACAAATCAAAATTGCAGAGTAGAAGCGAACCCGCGCCGTAGTTGGTGCGTGCCAACGCGATGTTGCCGTCGCTGTAGCGAATCAGAATCTGCCCCTGCCCGCCCACGCGTTGCGTCGCCAGCAGCTTTTGGAAATGGGCCGCGCCAATATCCCCGCTTTCGCGGAACCGGCGTAGCATCGGCTCGTCGAAGTTGGCTTCCGCGAAGGTGGCGTGGGTGATTTCATTGTTGTCCGTGTAGTCAACGGCGCCATTGACGGAGAAGGGCGATTGGAGATTGCGTTCCGTTACGGTCTCCAAGGCGGCAAGGTTCACGCCATCCGCCGGGGTGGACAGGAAGTAGATGACCGATCCGCCCAACTCGATATACCGCGCCAGCGCGCTCGCCGCGGTCTCGCCAATCGCGCCCGGCTCGAAGAGCACCACCAACTGGCTGTCCGCCGGCGGAGCCTCGCCGAAACGATCCGGCGTCGTTATCGTAACTTCGAACGCCCCGGTCTCGTCGGCCCCTTCCCCGGTGCGCGACGGTTCGATCGCATGCATGAGATAGGACCCGCCGGAGCCGCTTTCGTCAACCGACGCCGTGGTCAATAAGGTCACGCCGATGCGGTCGCTGATGCTCATCGTAAAGTAACGGGTGTCATCGGCAGCCAACCCGTCGGCCCCGATGTGCACGGTGCCCTCGAACATCCCGCGTTCGCGTGGACGCAGACGGAAGTTCACGGTGGCCGTCTCACCGGCGGGAATCGCGATCTCCTGTTCCAATGCTGCCGTGTCCTCTGCGCCGGGCTTGCGCAGTTCCAACGACACAGGGATCGTCTCTGCCGTGCCCCCGAAGTTCGCAACGGTGCAGATGATCGACACGTCTTCACCCACCACCGGCGCGGCCGGTTCGACGGCTACATCCATGACCGCTAGATTCCAGGGCTGTTCCTCGGGCACCGGAACAAACACGGTATCGACGCCCTCCGGGATGGCCGAGAAGTTGACTGCCGACCAGTTGGTCCGCTGGAAGTCCGAGACGAAGTACATCGTGGCCTGCAGATCGGGCAGGGCGCTCAGTTGCTGCAGCGCCTCGGCTATGGCGGCGTCGATGTCGGCGCGTTCGAGCGTGGACCGCGCGTCGCGCAGGTCGCGCGTCAGGTGATACTTGTTCGCTGCGGGTTCAGTGAACGACGGCCTCGGATTCACGCCAGCGAGTATGAGATTGCCCACGTCGGTCGCGCCCAAGCCCTCGACGATCTTGCCGGCGGCCAATTGGCCCCGCGCGAATGGCGTGAATCCGGTGCCGGTGTAGCCCATGCTGAGCGATTGATCGAGAATGATGATGGCCGCGTGCTGCCCGCTTTCTTCCGCGCGGGACGCCTGCGCGCGCAACACGGGCTTTAAAAACGCCAGCACGAGCAGGATCACGAACGCGGTGCGCACGAGCAACAGCAAGATATCCCGCAGGCGAAACAGGGCGGAATGACTCGCCTCGGCCTTTCGCAGGAACCGCACGGTTGGAAAGACCAGCCGTCGCGGCGTGCGGCGCGTGAGCAGGTGCACCAGGTACGGCACGAACACGGCCAATCCGGCCGCCGCCACCGCGAGGTTGGTGAACGTGATGTTCCAGGGGCCCATCGCTATAGCGTCCCTCGCCGCAGCAGGTACTTCTGCAGGACGTCGTGGTACGGCGTCGTGGTGTTGATGAAGTTGTAGTCGATGTTCCGCGCCTGCGCAGACGACGACATGGTTCGGATGAAGGCGTCGAGTTCTTTCTTGTAAGACCGCGCAATGTCGTTGGGCCGCGACGAAATGGTCTCTCCGGTTTCGGCGTCGATGAAGTTCACGCTGTCCAATGGCGGCAGGTCGACTTCATACCGATGCAAGACGTGGAACAAGATGATCTCGAACTTCCGGTGCCGGTACATGTCGAGGGCCTGAAAGATGGCTTCTGGTTCATCCAGCAGATCGGAAATGATCACGAGCAAACCGCGCCGGCGATGCAGGGCGAAGGTATCGCGGAGCACCCGCGCCACGGAGGTCCTTCTGCCCACGCGCGTGGCTTCTAGCGCGTTCAGAACGGAATAGAGATGTGGGAATGTGCTGCCGGACGGCACGTGCGTGCTGACCCGCTCGTCAAACAGGGTCAGGCTGACGCGGTCGCCTTGCTTCACCATGAGGTAGGCGAGCGCGGCCGCGAGATACGACGCGTACTCCAGCTTGGAAAGTTCCTTCGTGGGGAAGAAGGAATTGAACTCCTTGCCGCCATATCCCATCGATGCGCTCCGGTCCACGAGGAGGTGGCAGTTCATGTCCGTTTCGCGCTCGAAGAGTTTCACATAGTAGCGGTCGGTTCGCGCAAAGGCCTTCCAGTCGATGCTGCGAATCTCGTCGCCGGGGTAGTATTCGCGGTAGTCGACAAACTCGGCCGCGGACCCTTTGTACGGCGATTTGTGCCGGCCCGCGTAGGCGCCTTCCACGATCACGCGCGCGGCGAAGAAGAGGTTCCGGAGACTGCGCAGCTCTTCCGGACTGAGGTACTTCCACGTGTGTGGAGCCTTTTGCGCACCGCGCACCGGCGCGTCCAATCGGGGAAGAGGAGGCGGCTCTTGCATACAATTACCGGTCCTATCGTCGCCAGCGGTTCTGGCCGCGGAATCGAGGCATGGAGTAAATCACAATGAGAAAATCCGAAATCCGAAGCACGAAATTCGAAACAAATTCAAAACTTCAATGTTAGAAACACCAAGAGGAATCGCCGAGTTGTTGCGCCATTCAGGATTTTGGCCGTTTGTGCTTGTTTCGGATTTCGTGTTTCTATTTTCGACTTTACTTCTTCTTATAGTCCGGTTCTTTCACGGACCGGATCAGCCGTTCGATAATCGCGGCCGGCGTGACGCCTTCGCCCGTGGCGCGGTAGTTCGGAATAATGCGATGTTGCAGCACCGGAAGCGCGACCGCGCGTACGTCGTCACAGGACGGCGCGGGCTTGCCGTCGAACAGGGCGATCACTTTCGCGCCGAGAATCAGATACTGCGACGCGCGCGGTCCCGCGCCCCATTCCACGTATTCGTCCACGAAAGGGTCGGCGCCTTTCTCGCGGGGGCGCGATGCGCGGGCAAGATCGATGGCGTACTCCATGACGTGTCGCGACACGGGCACGCGCCGCACGAGCGACTGATAGCGCATCACTTCGTCTTTGGTGAACACGTTGCGCACGGTGGGGAAGTCACGGGTCGTCGTTTCCTCGACGATTCGGATTTCCTCGTCGCGCTGGGGATACCCGATGTTGATGCTGAACATGAAGCGGTCGAGTTGCGCTTCCGGCAAGGGGTAGGTGCCCTCGTGCTCGATGGGGTTCTGCGTGGCCATGACGAAGAAGGGCGGTTCGAGATGGAAGGTCTCGCCCGCCGCGGTGACGGTGTATTCCTGCATGGCTTCCAGCAGCGCGGCCTGGGTCTTGGGCGGCGTACGATTGATCTCGTCCGCAAGGATCAAGTTCGCGAACAGCGGCCCTTTGACGAAGGTCATCACGCGTTCGCCGGTGGTCCGGTCGGTTTGCAGGATCTCCGTGCCGGTGATGTCCGACGGCATCAGGTCGGGCGTGAACTGGATTCGCTTGAATTCCCACCCCAACGACTGGGCGAGGGTTTTCACGAGCAAGGTCTTCGCCAGTCCCGGCACGCCGATAATCAGCGCGTGCCCCCGCGCAAACAGGGCCGTGAGCAACTCCCGGATGATCCGGTCCTGCCCGACGACCACGGAATGAATCTCTTTCACCAGTTCCTGATGCTTCGCGTGAAAGGCCGCCGCCAGGTCCACGTCCGACGGCTGAGGCGCCGCGCTTGCCGGTTCAATTGCCATGCTGTTCGCCTTCCCAAAATCCAATGGGGACACTTACCAATTGCGCGAAGAACCAACTGAATCTATGCAGGCAGCACCAAT
>JAHDWY010000187.1:0-4141 GCA_023384315.1 Candidatus Hydrogenedentota bacterium
AGTTCATCGAAGCACCAGCGGGCGCAGCCCCATTCAACAAGTCAGCGAATGCACCGTTCTTCCTCTACTTCCCGTTGACGGCGCCGCACACGCCTATCGCGCCGACGGAGGAGTTTGTCGGAACGAGTGGCGCGCACCGGTACGGCGATTACGTGGTGGAAGTGGACTGGGCGGTCGGACAGATCGTAGGTGCGCTGGAACGGAGCGGGCAGGCGGAGAACACGCTGCTCATCTTCACGAGCGACAACGGTTCGCCTGGACGATCCGGTGAGAACATGGCGGGCCCGCCCAACTCGGTGCGCGAGTACGGCCACAATCCGAGCCACATCTATCGCGGGATCAAGGCCGACATCTGGGACGGCGGACACCGCGTGCCGTTCATCGCGCGATGGCCGGAACGAATTCGCGCGGGGTCCGTCTGCGATGAACCCATCTGTCACGTCGATCTCATGGCTACTGCGGCGGCGGTATCGGGATTCAATTTGCCGGATACCGTCGCAGTCGACAGTTACGATCTCCTCCCCGCGCTTCAGGAGACCCTCGGAGACGCGCCGTTGCGCGAAGCCGTGGTCCATCATTCCATCGACGGGATGTTTGCGATCCGGAAGGGAGACTGGAAACTGGTGGAGGGCCGGGGCTCGGGTGGTTGGAGCGGCAAAGGGGAGGAATCCGACCCGCCCGGCCAGTTGTACAACATGGCCGACGATCCCCAAGAGCAGACCAACCTTTATCTCGAACGTCCAGAGGTTGCGGCCGAGCTTGACGCGCTGTTGAAACGCTATCGCGACGAAGGCCGCAGCGTACCGCATCGAAGCTAGAATTCTTCGCGCGTTTTCCGTAGGCTATTCCCTTGGCACCACTCCCGCCCGGGGGTCTGTCATTGGATACGATCGGCTCGAAGTCGAAAAGGTCTCGCCTTGCGTTGCTGGAATCTCATATCAATCCCCCGCTTCACGTGCGCCGTGGGTTGTATTGCCTTGCTCACCGTGGCGTCGTGCGCCAGGCACCAGGTGGACCCCGCTCCTACGCCGCTGGTGGAAGCGCCGGAAACGTACAGCGTAGAACCGCCGGCCCCGGAAGAACCGCTTGAAGCGTGGTGGCTGGCCTTTTCCGATCCGACGCTGAATGATCTCATCGATACGGCGCTCGCGCAGAACGTCACGGTGGCCCAGGCGCTGGAGCGGATCGACCGCGCGGAAGCGTTGTTGCGCCAGGCAAAGGCCATACGCAAGCCACAGGTGGATGTGACCGCCGACGTGGAGCGGACCTGGGAACGGTCGCGGTTGAAAGACGACGGCATCGGCACGGCGGAGAAGGTCGATGATGCGGTGGAATCGTTCAACGACTTCCTGTCGTCCGTCGAGGCGTATCGCGATGCGATCTCGTCGTTGGCAGGCGGTGGCGGAGACGGCGAAGGCGGCGGTGGCCGGGAGAACCTTCCGGACCTGCGACGGCCGGAATCGACGGGGCCGCCTAAGGGATGGGTCGAGGATTACGAGACTGAATTCTCTTCTGGTTTGTCGCTCAGTTGGGAAGCCGACGTGTGGGGACGGTTGCGGTCCGCCGCGCGGGCGCAGGCTGAAGAGTATGCGGCGGCGGTCGAGGATTACGAGGCGCTCCGTCTCATTCTTACGAGCCAGGTCGCCGAAGCGTATTACCTGGCGGTGGAGCAGCGGCTGCAGTACGAATTGCTGCTCGAACAGCGCGAATCGGCCGAGACGCTCTTGGAACTGATTGAACTGCGGTTCCTTCAGGGATCGGCGTCGGTGGTCGACGTGTTACAACAGAAAGGCCAACTGGCGGAGATTGATGCGGAGGTTCCGGTCGTTCATTCGCAATTACGGATCTTCGAGAACCGGTTGGACGTGCTGCTGGGTGTCGCGCCGGACGGCGCTGACCGAACTCCGGAGACTGAACCCAACCTCCCGCGTGAGACGGCGCTGCCGTCTGTAGGCGTGCCGGTGACGCTGCTGCAGAATCGGCCGGACCTTCGCGCGTTGCGGCGGAGGGTCGTTGCGGCGGACTACCGGATCGCGTCCGCCATTGCGGAGCGTTTACCGCGGCTGACGTTGACGGGCGCGCTGGAGTATGGAGACACGTCGCTCGCATCGACGTTGACGGCGACCGGCGCGGCAGGTCTTTTCCAACCCTTGCTCGACTGGGGGCTCCGCAAGGCGGCCGTCGATGAGGCGCGCTCGGATTTTCGCGAGGCGTTACTTGAGTATACGTACGGGTACCTGCTTGCGATTGAAGAGGTGGAGTCCGCGCTTTGGCGTGAAGCGCGTCAACGCGATCTCATTGAAGCGTTGGCGGCGCGGGAAGCGATTCTGCAACAGACGCTTGACGAAACGCGGGTGCGGTACGGACTTGGGGTGACGGATTATCTTCCCGTGTTGACGGCGATACAGGACTTGCAGGACGTGCAGCGGGAACTTTTGACGGAGCGGCGCGCGTTGGTTTCGCTGCGCATCGAGATCAATCGGGCTATTGGCGGGACGGTGCCCGCGGAACCCGGGGCGGTGCGGACCGCGAATGAGCGTCCCGAGGCCGGGAACCCGGCAGCGGGAAATGGTGTTTAATTTTGGGCGTAGCCGTGTGTACGCAGTTTGCCTGGTCGCACACGACCACGCCGTGGCCGTAGTCGAGGCACATCACGAATGAAGTACTGGTTCATGAAAATCCTTGCGATCCTCCTGCCGGTGGCCGTGCTGGGCGCGTGCGCGGGGGCGGTCGTCATGTTGTTCGCCACCGCACCGCAGGTGGAGCGCACTGCGGAGGAGCGTCTGGCTCCGGTGGTGGAGGCCATCCCGGTGGATCGTGGCGCGGTCCCGAGGACCGTGGAGGCGTTTGGGACGGTGCTTCCCGCGCGCGAGGTGGAGATTTATCCGGAAGTATCGGGGCGGGTCACCGAGATTCATGAGGCGCTGGAACCGGGCGGAATCATTCCGGAAGGCGAGGTCATACTTCGTATCGATCCTGAAGAGTACGAGCTTGCCCTCGATCGCGCTCAGGGCGCGCTGGCCGAAGCGGAAGCGGCGCTGGAAGTGGAGAAGGGCCGGCAGATGGTGGCTGAGCGCGAGTGGGAATTGTTCGGCAAAGATCTGCCGAACGCGGAGATGGGGAGATCTCTGGCGTTGCGCGAACCGCAACTGCGCCAGGCGGAAGCGCAGATCGCGACCGCGGCGAGCGCGGTGAAACAGGCGGAACTGGATTTGCGGCGGACCGAGATCCGCGCGCCGTTCGATTCGCTGGTGTTGCGCGAGTTCGCTGACGAGGGGCAATACGTGTCGCCGGGGTCGCCCATTGCGATGCTGGCAGGCGCGGATACGTTCTGGGTGCAGGTGTCTGTGTCGATGGACCGCCTCGGGGCGTTGCTCGAGTCGACCGAGAATCAGTCGGGCAAAGTTCGCGTCTTCAGCGATCTGACCAAGAATGACGAAGCGCTGGGCGTTCCCGCGCGATTGGTGCGGCACCTGGGCGAGGTCAGCTCCGGGAAGATGGCGCAGCTTCTCCTGGAAGTTTCGGATCCCATGAATCGAAACGGCGAAGGCGCCCATCAAACGCCGCTGGTGCTCAACAGCTATGTGCGCGCACTGCTGGACGCCGGGACCCTGGAGCACGGCGTGACGGTTCCCCGGGAAGGGATTCGCGAGAACGGGGAGATCTGGGTGATGGATTCCGAACACCGCGTTGCCGTCCGCGAGGGCCTCGAGCTTTGGCGAGAAGGTGAGACGGTCGTCATCGAGGACGTGTTTCAAAGCGACGATCAGATCATTGTTTCGCCGATCGAGGACCTTGTGCCCGGGTTGATGGTGCGCGGGCCCGCTGAAGGGACTGAAGAATAACGACCGCAACTGGAAACGACCGTTTCATGACGGCACCGGATCAACAGAATATCGCTGTGGACCAGGAGAACGACTCCGGTTCGGGCGGAGGATTGTATGCGATCATTCGATGGATGACGCTCAATCATGTTGCGTCGAACATCATTATGATGGTGCTGCTTCTTGGCGGACTGGCGACAGCGTTTACGATCAAGCAGGAGGTCTACCCGAGCTTCCAGTTGGATATCGTGGATATCTCCGTATCGTATCCCGGTTCACCGCCGGAAGAGGTCGAGGACGGACTGATCCTTCCCATC
>JAHDWY010000187.1:4151-7747 GCA_023384315.1 Candidatus Hydrogenedentota bacterium
TCGTCGAACGCGTCGTGGCGACGGCGAGCGAAGGACGCGCGCAGATCCAGGTGGAATTGATCGAGGGCGTGGATCCCAATCGCGCGCTGCAGGACATCAATAACGCCGTCGACAGCATCAGTTTTTTCCCTGACGACGCGGAACGGCCCACGCTGGGCTTGCAGCAGGAACAGTCCAGCGTCATGTGGATGGTGATTTATGGTCCGCTGACCGAGCGGCAGATTTCGGATCTGTCGGAGCGGGTCCGGCGCGACTTGCTGGCGCTTCCCGCGGTGAACCATGTGGAAGTGCGCATGGAACGCGATCCCGAAATCCAAATCGAAATCCCGCAAGCGGAACTTCGCAAGCTTGGGCTGACCTTGGGCGAAGTTGCCGAGACGATCGACGAGTCCGCGCGAGACGTGCCGGCCGGGGGCGTGCAGACGGCTGCGGGGGAGGTGTTGCTGAGCACGCGGGAACGGCGGGATTTCGCCAGCGAATACGGCGACATCGTGCTCCTCTCGGATGATTCGGGAACGGACATTCGCGTACGGGATGTGGCAACAATTCGTGACGGATTTGAGGACCGGCCGCTGCTGAACCGGTTCAACGGCGGCAACGGAATCTTTCTGAGCATCTACGAGACGGGCGATGGCAAACCGCTCGAGATTGCGGAAGCGGTCAATGCGTACCTTGCGGAACTGGAGAAGGATCTACCGCCGGGCGTGGGCGTGCGAATCCTGCGCGACTACGCGGAACAGTACCGGGACCGGCTGTATCTTTTGGTGAAGAACGGCGGGATTGGGCTGTTGTTGGTGCTGTGCGTGTTGGGGTTGTTCCTGGAGCCCCGCCTGGCATTCTGGGTGGCGGTTGGAATTCCGACTACAATTGCGGGGGCGCTGCTGCTGCTTCCATTCCTGGGGGCGAGCATCAATATGATCTCGCTCTTCGCCTTCATCATCACGCTCGGTATTGTCGTGGACGATGCGGTGATCGTCGGCGAGAACGTATTTCATAACATTCAGTCGGGACAACGGAGACTCCAGGCGGCCATCGACGGCAGCCGGCAGATGATCGTGCCGGTCATTTTCGCGGTGTTGACGAACATCATTGCGTTTGTGCCGCTCATGTTCGTACCGGGGGAGAATGGACGCTTCTTTGCGCCCTTGCCGGCCGTGGTGATTGCGGTCTTCGTGGTGTCGCTCGTTGAAGCGTTGTTCATACTCCCTGCCCACTTGGGTCACGGCCGGGAATCCGGAAGGGAACGCGGCCTGAACGGGCTGCTGAGTCGCGGCCAGCGGCGGGTCTCGAATTTGTTTGAGTCAATCACCGACTTCGTGGTCGTTCCGCTCCTGCGCCTTGCGGTGCATTGGCGGCTCCTCACGTTGAGTCTGATGTTTGGCGGACTCGCGATCATCCTGGCGTGGTATTTCAGCGGGCGCATGCACTATACATTCACCCCGGTGATAACCGGATTGCGGGTTGATGCGGAAGTGCAAACCCCGGTGGGCTCGGCGTTCGCGGATACTGTCCGAATCGCAAACCATGTCGAAGAAGCGGGGCTTCGGGCGGCGGATCGAATGGGTGGCCGTGACAAGGTGCTTTCGGGGCGGATGAACGTAGTGGGACGCCGCGGCGAGAACTGGGCCGATGTGAATTTTTATCTCGTGCCGGCGGACGAACGCAATTTCACGGAAGGCGAGTTCGCGGAACTCTGGCGGGAAGAGGTGGGCGTCGTCGCGGGCTTGAAATCCCTCTACTACGAATGGGAAGAAGGACCGGGCAGTGGCGCGGGGCTCACGGTAGAGCTGTCCCACTCCAATCGCGATACCTTGGAAAAGGCGGCGACGGTACTGGCGGCGCAGCTTGCCACGTTCAACGGCGTATCCGATATCAAGGACGGGTTCAGCTCGGGGAAACTGCAACTCGAAGTCGACCTGACGGAGGAAGGACGGTCGCTGGGACTAACGCCGGAATACGTGGGGCGGCAGGTGCGTCATGCCTTCTACGGCGCGGAAGCGATTCGGTTCCAGCGGGGCCGGCACGAGGTCAAGGTCATGGTTCGTTTGCCGGACGACGAGCGGCGGTCGCTCGCGAACGTGGAAGATCTCATGATCCGAACGCCGTCGGGGGCGGAAGCGCCGCTGGCACAGGTGGCGCGGCTTCACACATCGCGATCCTTCACGGAGATTAACCGCGTGGACGGCCAGCGGATCATCAACGTGACATGCAACACGATCCCCGAGATCGCCAATATCAATGAGATTCGCGCGGGATTGGAGTCCGAGATCCTGCCGAAACTCGAGACGGACTTTCACGGGCTTACCTACGAGTTCAGCGGGCGGCAACGCGAAGAGAGCCGCGCCATGGACGAACTCCAGACCGGGCTCGCGATCGCTTTGCTGGTGACCTTTGCCTTGCTTGCGGCCTTGTTCCGCAGCTACGTGCAGGCGCTCATTATCATGTTGACGATACCCTTTGGAGCCGGCGCAGCGCTGTTGGGACATATCATTCTCGGCTACGATCTCTCGATCGTGAGTGTGTTCGGGATGATCGCGCTGTCAGGACTGGTCGTGAACGGCGGACTCGTACTCAACCAGGAAATCAACTACCTGATGACGAAGCGCCACATCACGGTCGAAGAGGCCGTCGTAGCGGCGGGTCGCAGGCGGTTTCGGCCGATTCTGCTGACATCGTTGACGACCTTCGCGGGTCTCGCGCCGATGATTTTTGAGACGTCGAGCCAGGCAAGGTTCCTGGTGCCGATGGCGATCGCGCTTGGATTTGGCACCTTGTTGTCTGCGCCCATCACGATCCTCTTGCCGACGTGTTTACGAACGGTTCATCTGAAGGCGGCACAAGCGCTCCAGCAAGATGAGCAACCAACTGGGGCGGCCCAGACCGATAGCGTGTGAGGCGCGGCCGAATCGAACTTCCGGGCGATTAGCGCTCCATCGCGTCGTCGATCGCACGAATGAGATAGCCCAACCGTACTGCATAGCCACAGGCCCGCTCGTACGTCATGGGCGTTTCGTGCCAGTGGAGCCAGAGTTCCCAGAGTTCGCGGATGAGGCCCGCGTCCGGCACTTCGCCGAAGGTATCGAGGAAGTCGCGAACGCCTTTCGCCTTTTCGTTCACGTAGATGCCCCGAAGGTTCAGGGCGGCGCGCGTGAGGAACATGGCGTCGTAGACGGCGTCGAAGGCGACGATGTCGGCGGGTGGGGTGGATGAGCGTTCCAGGATGAGGGCGACGACGGGATCGTCGTTCTGCGCGACGAATTCCGGCTCCGTCAGAAGCGCGCGACCGGCTCGCTGTAGGATTCCGTTGCATAGGCTTTCCCATCCGGACTGCGCCTCGGATTGGAGCAGTTTCGCAAGCGCGGACTTGTCAGAGTAGAGATCGTCAGGGGGGATCTGTCCGTTTGAGCGTGCCGCCCGAATCATGGACATGAGTTCATCGAGATTGACGAGTTCTACTTCGGATGCCAACCGGGAGATGGCGTTTGTGTATTGGTCGAGTTTGACCGTGTGATTGTTGATGCAACAGATGAAGAGCGGCCGGATGGGATTTGCGTCGATAAAGTCCTTTAAGGTCTGATAGACGTCTGAATCGCGAT
>JAHDWY010000188.1:0-7390 GCA_023384315.1 Candidatus Hydrogenedentota bacterium
TGTTCGGCGTGTGTTCCGTGATCGCCATGTTAGCCATCGGTGAGGGGCTGAGTTTCGAAGCCCAGGAACAAATCCGAAAGCTCGGCAGCAACAACATCATCATCCGCAGCGTCAAACCGCCCGAGGACCGCAGCAGTTCCGCCGAGCGCAGCCGAATCGTGGAGTACGGCGTTACCTACGATGATGCGAGCCGAATCGAGGCCACCATCCCGACCGTGGATGTCATTGTGCCCAGCCGAATCGTCCGCAAAGACGTCTGGAACGGTTCGAATCGAATCGACTGCGATATCATCGGCACGGTCCCTATCTATACGGATATGCGAAATCACTACGTCGCACGAGGCCGCTTCTTCACGGACGAGGAACTCGACAATAAGCTCAACGTGTGCGTGCTCGGTGACGGTATGTCCGAGGAGCTCTTCCCCATCGATGATCCTATCGGATCCATGGTTCGCGTGGATGGCGATTACTACCGCGTCATTGGTACCATGGAGCCCGAATCGGAACGGAGCACCATGGGGTCGAATACCGGAAACGGCGCCTTGGGCGGGGGCGGAGGTTCGCGAGGAACCGGCGCGCCGTTTGAAATGTACATTCCACTGACCGCGTCCAAGAGTCGTTTCGGCGAATTGATCATCCAGCGCAGCAGCGGGAGTTTCAATGCCGAGCGCGTGCAACTTCATGAAGCGACCGTGAAGGTCGCCAACATCAACGACGTCGTGGAGACGTGGCACATCATCTCCGATCTTCTTGAGTCGACGCACAAGAAGAGAGACTACGAAATCATCGTGCCGCTCGATCTGCTCCGTCAGGCCGAACGGACGAAGCGGATCTTCAACATCGTATTGGGCGCGATCGCCGCCATATCGCTTCTGGTCGGCGGTATCGGCATCATGAACATCATGCTGGCAACTGTTACCGAACGGACACGCGAAATCGGCATCCGCCGCGCCCTCGGCGCGAAGCGAAAAGACATCGTCCTTCAATTCCTGATTGAAACCGTTCTGCTATCCGCCACCGGCGGTCTAATCGGCGTGGCGCTGGGGCTTGCCATTCCCTTCTTCATCACAAAGTTTGCCGATTTGGTGACCATCGTGACGCCGTGGTCGCCGGCCATCGCATTCACGATTTCCGCCTTGGTTGGCGTTATCTTCGGCATCTATCCCGCCATGCGCGCCGCCGACATGGACCCCGTCGAAGCGCTCCGCCACGAGTAGCCCCCCCCGCCAAGCCTCGGTCCCATTCTGTGGTACAATTCACGCAACGCAGGAATGACGATACACGTGATTGAAACCCATGGAAATCGCAGTCAAACCGGTAGAATCCAGCGACGAATTGCGTATGGCCATCGAGCTGATGGCCAAGGCGCACACCGATGGCGATGAACTCGCCACGCGGTGGCTGGAGAGCTGTGCGGCGCAGTATCCAGGGTATCGCCGCGAGCATACCCGCATCGCCATCCGCCGGCATGAAGTGCTCGGAGCCCTTCGCCTGACCACGGATACCATTCGAATCGGCGAGACGCGATTGAAGATGGGTGGCCTTGGCTGGGTGGCTACCGCGGCCCACTATCAACGCCGCGGCGTCTGCCGGCAGCTTATCGAAGACACCATGCGCTACATGCGCGAGAACGGCTACCACGTTTCCATGCTCTTTGGCATCGTCGATTTCTATCACCGTTTTGGCTACGTTACGACCCTTGCCGACTACACCGTTCGCATGGACACGATGGAAGCCTTATCCTTTGACAACCCCTTTCGCGAGCATCCCGCGAAACCGGGCGACGTGGCCGCGATTCAGAAGATTCATAACGCGAATGATGGCGCGTCGGTTTGTTCGCTCATTCGTTCGGCCGGGCACATTCGCAACAAGTGGAGCCGGTGGAGCGAGTGGCGCGTGCTGAAAGACGAGCGCGGCAAACTCGTGGCCTATTACCTTGCCCGGCCTGACGGCGATTCGCTGCAGGTATGCGAGGTGGGCGTGGACTACCCCGGGATCTCCGCCGCCGTTGTTTCTGCCGCGGGTCGTGTCGCCGAGCACGAAGGCCTCGCGCAGGTGCGATTCCATGTGCCACCGTCCAACGCCTTCGGCCGTTTCCTCTCCCATTTCCGGTCGGTTCACGAAATGCGCGTCGATCGCGACAGCGGCGGCATGATGGCCTTCGTCAACATCGCCGAGACGCTCGAGTCCATGATTCCGGAGTGGGAATCCCGGATCGGTCAGAGCGCCGTCCGCAACCTGCGCACCGAATGCACCCTGCTCGTCAACGGCAGCAGCTACCGCATCCGCTCCAACCACGGCGCCGTCGACATCGCCCCCGGCATCGGCGCCTCCAAAGTGTCCCTGTCCCAAGGCGACCTCATGCACCTCGTCACCGGCTACCGCTACGCCGAAGACCTGCTCGACGAACGGCGCTCGCTGATCTCGACTGAAGCCCGAGCGCTCTTCACGACGATCTTCCCGAAGCGCGCGCCCTACGTGTGGATGTTCGATCGATTTTAGCGTAGGATATTTTCGTTGGGATGGCGAAATAATGACCGAATATTCATTGAGTGTTACCTTGAATGCAACATATTTGCAGAATGTTTAACGACGAGATAGTGACGGGGTTGACCGTCACTGCGCACGATTCCCTAGTTGGCCGTAAACAGCGGCGAAATGAGGTGAATGACATGAGTTCCAAAGAGGTTCTCGATCTAGCGCTTAGGCTCCGGCCGGAAGAGAGATTCATTGTTATTGAAGGCTTGATTAAGAGTCTCGACGAACCGGATAAGAATCTCGACGAGATATGGGCAGAAGAAGCTGAAAGGCGACTCAAGGCGTACCACGAAGGTAGACTCAAGGGAATACCGATGGAGCAAGTCTTTGGTAAGAAGTGATGCAGGTAATACTCTCAGAGATGGCTGTACAAGAGTTGCACGATGCAATTCGCTATCTCGATATCGAGCGCTCTGGGCTGGGGGCTGAGCTGGGGGAAGAGATCGAGAGGGTTCTGCTGAGAGTTGGACAGTATCCTTACGCTGGATCGGTCGAACGCGGAAACGTGCGTAAATGTCTTTCGCACCGATTCCCTTACAAGCTTCTATACTCAATCGAAGAGGACCATATTTTTGTAATAGCCATCGCCCATCAACACCGTAGACCCGAATATTGGGTCGATCGGAATCCCGGCTAATCCATATTGCCACAGCAGACACATGTTTTGGGCTGCAAACTACCTGTGTTGAGGAGTACGTCTGGAATTCGACGATGCCACTGTTAATCCCATTGTGGCGGAGACTAGCGCGAATCGCGAGTCTCGTGCCGCACTGCACACCAGCGCGATGCAGGCGGTGTTCGACACGTGGTTTGGTTGCCACCGCGTATTGCCCACGCGTCAACGGTTCGTGAGCGCAAGCCCCCCTATTCGCTCTGATGGAAGGGGCGATCTGGAAATCGCGTACCGTTTTGGATGAATCTTCGAGATTCGTTCGGACTCGGGTCGAATCTTAATCCGGCCTGAACAGCCATCCAAAAACAATTCCCCGGATGCGCGAGACGAGTCTCGGTCGCGTTGAGGTTTCCTTAAAAGCAAAATCCAACGCCGCACGCTCGTCCACTCCGTAGACGTTTGCGAGCAGATTCTTAGCAAGGTCCGTCACGAATTGGATATCCGCAGGTAAGGGATAATCCAGCATTCGGACCGAGTCTGGAACGTTCCCGTTTTGTGCAAGGTAATCGTAGGTCGGTTCAATGCTTCGATCTGCAAAAAACTTCCTCAGTGTTTGTTCTTCATCTAGGTTAGTTACATCAACAGATAGCCCAATTTGTAGATGGTCTTTTAGCTTTAAGATGCCGAGCGCGATTTCTCCATCGGGTGTGGAAACCATAAGCGAGGAGAAATGCTCGGTCGAATGAAGCAGTCTTCTTACGTAAGTTTCGATATGCGAGCAGCCGTTCGATGCGTAGTGGTCCGGTTCAGGAATGCTGCGGCAATAGACGTGTTTTCTACCTTTGGCGTCGCACCATTCGACCCAGGCCTCAGTGGGCCGTTCCATAATACATTTCATCGCGGACCTCCGGAGGGTCGTGTTATGTGTATACTCACTATAGCACGACTGCAGCCCCGGGGAACGGCATTCCTGTCAAGGCAAAGCTGGGTGAGACGTTTTGGGATGAACCTGATCGGACGAATTGCATCGTCAGCGGCTCATTCGCTATACTTCCGCTTTGTGCCGGGGTGGCGAAACTGGCAGACGCGCCGGACTCAAAATCCGGTTCCCGCAAGGGAGTGGGGGTTCGATTCCCTTCCCCGGCACCATAGCGAAGAAATCGAGGCTGACCCAGTGGGTCGGCCTTTTTTCTTTTTCGGGGCTTACCGTTTACGGAAGTATTGCTGCGTGGTAGGCTTGCGGAACCGGCCGATGAGGCGCTTAACCTCGGTCTTCGCGGCCCGTTTCCAGTCGGCGGTTACGTGGGCCTCGCCGCGGTCGATGGGGTCGAATCCCGCGCGTTGCGCGATGCTGCACAGGGTCGCGGGCACGAACCCGTTGATGTGGTCGAGGGGATGGATGTTCCGGTAGTCGGAAAGCGTTTGAATGCCGGTGACGCCGGTGCAATCCGGCGTTTCGAGGACCAGCAATCCGCCGGGCAGAACGAGTTCTCCCACGGACTTCAGGATGTTCAACGGTTCGGTGACGTGCTCCAATACCTGGAAGAGCGTCGCTGCGTGGAAGCCCTTCTCCGCGCGCGCCGTCGCCTTCAGCGCGACCATGTCCGGCAAAATCTCTACCCGGCCCTCGCGGCGGCGGTCCGGCGAGAAGTCAATGCCGCTCGCCTCGAATCCAAAGCAGTCGCATACCGCGAGGAAATCCCCGTACCCACACCCGAAATCAAGCACCCGGACGGCATCCCCGCCGCGGATTCCCCGCGTGAGCTTCTCGATGCGCAAGACGTGCATTGCGTTTTCGCGGGCCCGCTGGAACTGACCTTCCGGCGTGTTTTGGTCCGCGGAAAATTGCTGCATCGCCTCGTGGCTCACCCAGTCCGTGTAATGCTTCTGCACCCATGCCGGCGCAAGAATTCGGCGATGGAACGTTTGCTGGCAGTCCTCGCAGCGGGCATACGCCCATTCCGCGTTCTCGATATAGGGCATAGGCGACTCACCCCAAGGGTCGCTTTCCAGAAACGAGCGCAAGGGGTTATCGCCGATACGGCCGCTCGCAATATCTGTCAGGTGCGTTGAGCCGCAATTGATGCAATGCGTTCGTTCTACGAATTCCGCCGATTGTCCCGTCATATGCGCTCCGTTCCCATACGTTTCACTATCGCCTCGGATTCTTTGGCTCGAGACCGTAGCATAACAAAACCGGCGAGGCGCCCGCGCGACCGAAGAGCAGCTCCCTTGGGCGGCGTTCACCCCCGCCGTCCGCTGGATTTCCGGGGCCGAGTACAGATAGCATGGCAACCGTTCGAATAAGGCATCTTCAGGCGTCTTCTCCAGTCGCGAGGGGCGTGTCGTTTGGCGAAGACACTGAGGCGTGGAAACCGGAAAGGATAGACCACAATGGTGCGGTGGCGTTTGAAGGGAATCCAGTCGTCGCTTGCCGCGATGGCAATTCTGTTGGCCGGAGCGTGTGCCAGTACCGGCGAAGAAGGCGCTGCGGCGGCCCCTGAAGAAAGCAACATGCCTGACGTCGATTTCGTCATTACGCACAATATCGGCGACGAAGGCGAGGGTCCGCGCACCGAATTTGTTGAGTCCAAGGGCTGGAAGGTTGCCGAGTTCACGGACACCGGTGAGGTCCGCGTGGAGGACGGCACGGTCTACATGGCCCCCGGCAACGACATGACCGGCATCACCTGGTGGGGTCCCCTGGTTCGGATGAACTACGAGGTCACCCTCGACGCGAAGCGCACGGAAGGGAGCGACTTCTTCTGCGCGCTGACCTTCCCCTACGGCGAAGACCCCTGTTCGTTTGTGGTCGGCGGTTGGGGCGGCACCTGTGTCGGCATTTCGTCCATCGACTATTACGACGCCTACAACAACGAGACCGCCAAGTTTCGCGACTTCGAAATGGATCGCTGGTATCGCATCCGCGTTCGTGTCACGCCGGACAAGATTCAGGCCTGGATCGACGACGAACAAATGGTCGACATCGAAACCACCGGGCGCACGATCGGCATCCGCTGGGAAGTGCAACCTTGCGTCCCGTTTGGGATTTCGACCTGGCGCACCGGCGGCGCGGTCCGCAACGTGAAGATTCACGCGTTCAATCCGGAGCCATAGGCGCAGCGCGCGGTCAGCGGCGAGATTTCTAAGGGGTAATGCCATGGTCGCGACCATCATGACCGCTGTGTTTGCGACACTCGCGGCGTCCGAGCCCGTCGCTTTGGTTGCCGATGGCGAAGCGAAGGCCGTCATCGTTCTACCAGAGAATCCGTTCCCCATCGCCACGTTCGCTGCCGAGGAACTGGTTTACCACATTGAGAAAGCCACTGGAACGAAACTCGAAGTAGGTATTGAACCCGCTGCGCCGGAACCGGGGCGGCCCGTGATCTATCTCGGCGCCACCCAGGCCGTGCGCGATGCGGGGATCGAGGTGGATGCGGACTCGAGTGAAGCCGTTGTACTGCGAACCGTTGGCGACGCGCTCTTCATCGTGGGGAAGGACGCCGACGGCGATCCCCTGAACACGCGCATGACCCACGCCGGTACGCTTTGGGGCGTCTACGAGATTCTGGAACGTTATCTCGGCGTGCGCTGGCTCTGGCCGGGACCGCTCGGCGAGCATGTTCCGAAGACCGACTCGATCCGGATACCAGTACAGGACGAAACAATCGTTCCGCGTTTCAACCAGCGGCTGCTGCGGCCCGGCCTTGGACCAAAAGGGTTCGCCGAAGCACACGAGCGCGTGGCCTTTTCGCCCGAGGCGCGAGAAGAGTACGCGAGGAACCAGACGCTCTTTCTCCGCCGCCATCGCATGGGTGTGTCCGAGGACAGTTATTATGCCCAGCCCAGTTCCGGTTCGGGCCATTCGTTCGAGGGCTGGTGGGAAGAGTATGGGGCGGAGCATCCGGACTGGTTTCAACTGAACGCCGACGGCACCCGCGGTCCCCTCGATCCCAACCGTCCGAATCGTGTGACCATGTGCGTTTCCAATGAGGGGCTCCACGCGGAGATCGTCCGGCGTTGGCAGGAGTTTCGGCAGAAGTATCCGGACCAACCTGTGAACATTGGAGTGGGGGAGAACGACGATTCCGGCGCCTGCCTGTGCGAGAAATGCCTTGAATGGAATGGCCCACCGCCCGACCTGAGCGACCTCCCCGCGGGGCTCGAGCGTTCCTACGAACCGACCCAGGCATCCAACCGCTACGCGCGGTTCCTGGAGGCGGTGCGGTCGAAGGCAGC
>JAHDWY010000188.1:7400-7706 GCA_023384315.1 Candidatus Hydrogenedentota bacterium
GATCCCGATGTGCGGGTGCACATGTACGCCTACGTGAATTACTTCTGGTCGCCGGATCCGGATATCAAGCTGCATCCCAATATCGTCATCGGCTTCGTTCCCTGGTTTCGCTGGGCGGGTTGGTTCCCGCGTACGGACGCCGAGCAGGAATGGATCAAGGATCAGTGGATGGGCTGGCAGCAATCCGGCGCGAGCGTTTATTACCGGCCCAACTGGTTCCTTGACGGCTATACGATGCCGCTGGTTTACATGCACCAATTCGCTGACGCGTTTCAGTTCTATGCGCGGCACGGCATGACTGGCACG
>JAHDWY010000189.1 GCA_023384315.1 Candidatus Hydrogenedentota bacterium
ATTTCCACCGCTCGGTGCGGATGCCGTCGCTCGCGGGAATGACCGGTTCGCGCACGGCGCCGAAGTGATGTTCGAAGAAGCACTCTTCGCGCCAGTCCGGCCTGCCGCCGCGTACCCAAATCGAAAGGTCGCGGCCCTGGACGGCGTTGGGAATGGACTCGCCGGCCAATGCCATCATGGTCGGCGAGAGATCGATGTTCAACGACATAGCCTCGCAATGGCGTCCTTTCAATCGTTCGGGCATGCGCGGGTCGTGAATGATGAGGGGGGCGCGAATCGATTCCTCGTGCAGGAGCCATTTACCTGCAAGTCCCCGTTCGCCGTTGAAGATCCCCTGGTCCGACGTAAAGATCACGATCGTATTGTCCGCGACACCCTGTTCCTCCAGCGCAGCCATGATGCGGCCGACTTCGCGGTCCACCCCGGAGATGAGCCTGTAGTAGCCCTTCACAGAACGTTGGTAGGCCTCTGGCGTGGCGAAGCGCATGTGCCAACGGCGGCGTCCCTCGGAATCGCGGATGAAGGCCGGGAACCGGTTGTAAAAGTACGGCGCATCCTTGGGCGGCGGCGGAATTTCGTCATCCTTGTACAGGGCGTCCAACGCCGGATCATAGAGGTATTGGCGGGGGTCCTGGTCCTGCACGTGAGGCGCCTTGAAGCTCAGGGACAAACAGAACGGCTGGTCCGCACTCGTGGACTCAATAAAGTCAACGGCCTTTCCGCCCAACTTTGCGGTGAGATGCGGTCCGCCTTCCTCGCCCTGCGCGAACTCGCCAGTGGGTTCTTTCTGGAAGTAGAAGCCTTGTCCCTCGAAACCGTCGAAATAGTCGTAGTCATTCACCGGTAGTTCGCCGCCGAGTCCGTATTTGCCGATGAAGGCGGTGCGGTACCCGGCTTCGCGCAGCACCGAGGGATAGGTGATACGCGACAGCTCAGGCGTAAGCGGCGTGCCGAAGTCTTCAATGCCATGGCAGCGCGTGTGAAGACCCGTGAAGATGCTCGCGCGGCTGGCCGCGCAGATGGGCGTCGTGGCGAAGTGGTTCGTGAAGAGCGTGCCGCCTGCGGCGAGGGCGTCGAGATTCGGCGTTTGCACGATGGGATTGCCCATGCATCCCAGCGAGTCCCAGCGTTGATCGTCGGTCAGCAGAAAGACGATGTTGGGGCGCTTACCGCCATGAGACACCTGCGACAGACCGGCGCAACCCAGCCCCACGGATGCCGCGCCGATGGCCGCGTTCTTCAACAAATCCCGCCTTGTGATGCCCGCAACGTTCGCCATGCCGCCTCCTCTATCCGATTTCCTTGAGTTCACGCTCATAGTCTTCCGGCGTATCCATATCGCGCAGCACCCCCGGCGCCCGCACCGGCAACCGGTGCACGTACTCGGGATGCCCGTAGATTAACCCGCGCAGACCAGTGTCGTCGAACTTGGTCATCACGTCGTCGCGATACGCGATGGAGATGATGATGGGATGCCCGGTGTCGTTGTCGTAGAGCGGGACGACGATTCCCTTTTCGACGGCGCGGAATCCCGCGACGAGCTGGGTGATCGTCGGAGCATCGATCGAGGGCTGGTCGCCCAGTACGACCATGAAGCCCTCGGCTGCGGGCGTGACTGCCTGCAGTCCCGCGCGAATCGACGTGAGCATGCCGTCCTTGTACCGCCGGTTCTCAACGAAGGTCACGGGCTTGCCGAGCAGCGCGGCCTCGACAGCCTGGACGTCATGTCCGGTGACTACGATAGTCTGGGCGATTTCGCTGGCGAGGACTTGAGACACGATGTGCTCGATAACGGTCTTGTCTCCATAGGGAAGCACGAGTTTCTGGCGGCCCATGCGGCGGGACTCACCCGCGGCCAATACAATCGCCGCGATCATTGCGGGACAAACTCCGCCATGGGTCTAACGATGCCGGTCTTCTTGCGCCGGACGGCGACAAGTTCCGCCGCGATACTGGTCGCAATCTCTTCCACAGACAGCGCTCCGATATCGAGTCCGACGGGCGCATGGATACGCTGAAAATCCTGCTCGGTAGCGATCCCTTCGTCGAGGAATCCCTGGCGGATGATGTGAACCTTCCGGCGGCTTCCGATCATCCCGATATAGGCCGCGGTTGAGTGGATGCATTCCTTGAGAACCACGCCGTCGTGGCGGTGACCTCGGGTGACGATAAGAATGTACGTGGTCGAATCGATAGGGAACTTCGCGACCTCTTTCGGTATGTCGCCGCAGATGGTTTGAACGCCCTCAGAGTACAGGCTCGCCTGGGTGAACGCGGGCCGGTCATCAATAACGGTCACCTCGAATCCCAGCCATGTTGCAAGTTTCGCCGTAGCCTGCCCCACGTGGCCGCCACCGGCGATAAGCAGCGTAGGTGTACGCTCGATGGGTTCGAGGTAGTAGGAGGCATCGTTCACCGAAACAAGTTGAGGCCGCGCCTTGTCGAGACAGGCCTGAAGTTGTTCGAGTGTAAGTCTGACGTCTTCGGGAATAGGCGCGCCTTCTTCCCAGCAGATGGCCTTGCCGATATTCTCTATGTCATCCGCCAACGTAACCAGCACACCCCGACGGCCATCGTCAATGAGAGCGGATGCGCGGGCAAAAGCATCGCGATTCTTCACGGGCGCGGGGTCGATGAACACGCGCACGTTGCCGCCGCAGATCAGGCCGTCGTCCCAGCCGTAGTCATCGTTGAGGTTGAGGTCGAAGAGCAGCGGCGTGCCACTATCCAGCGCATCCATCGCGCGGCGACGGGACTCCGCTTCGAGGCACCCGCCGCCCAGCGTGCCGTAGATCGCGCCGGATGGTTCGAAGATCGCCTTGGCTCCAGCCTTCTGCGGCGTCGAGCCGGTAGCGGTTACGACAGCCGCAAACGCAAAGGGCGTTTTGGCGTCGATGAGGCTGACCAGTTTGGAGTAGAAGTTCATGGGGGAAGTCTACGGGGCGGACGGGGCGGTATCAACCCGGCAATACACGCCCATAGCCCATCTTGCACTAATTCCGGACCGATGTTAATGTGGATGTTGCTGTAAGGGTTCGTCGCAAGGCGCCGTCAGGTGCGTGCAAGGACTGACTTGCCCGGTCCTTTCCTGTCGCGATGCGAACCCCTGTTCCAAGAACGCTGGAGGATTGTTCGTATGCCGACTCATGACAAGCCGGAGGAACATTCGGGGCTGTCCCGGCGTGGATTCCTCAAGACGGTGGGAGCGGGAACGGTTGCGGGAGGTCTGGTCCGCGAAAGCGGAGGCGCCGCCACCGTCGCTGCGCAAGGCCCGGAAGTCGCCGGCCCCGCCGCGATTCCCCTCAAACTCTCGATCAACGGAAATACCCATTCGCTGAACGTCGAGCCACGCGTTACGCTCCTGGACGCGCTGCGCAACTACCTGGATCTCACCGGCAGCAAAAAGGTCTGCGACCGCGGAACCTGCGGCGCCTGCACGGTGCTGCTGGACGGGAAGCCGGTGTACTCCTGCACGCTGCTCGCGGTCGAAGCGCAAGGCCACAAGATCACGACCATCGAAGGGCTTGGTTCGCCCGAAGAACTGAGCGCCATGCAAAGCGCCTTTGTCGAACATGACGCCCAGCAGTGCGGGTTCTGCACGCCCGGGTTCGTGGTGGCCTGTACGGCTTTCGTCAAAGACCATCCGAACGCCACGCTCGAAGAAGTGCGCGCGGGGCTCGGCGGCAACCTCTGCCGTTGCGGAACCTATCACGGCATTACCGAAGCCGTGCTCCAGGTCGCGAAGGGAGGTGCGTGATGGCGAAGAACGCATGGCCCGCAGCAGACAAGCGCGATCTGATTGGCGAACGCATCAGCCGTTTGGACGGTCCGGTAAAAGCTACCGGACACGCCAAGTACGCCTACGATATGAACCGGCCCGGCATGTTGTACGTCCGGCTGGTCTGGGCGCCCTACGGTGCGGCCAAGATTCAATCCATCGACACCAGCGCCGCGAAAGCGATTAAAGGCGTCGCAGGGGTTTGGAACGAAATGAACGAAGGCGACGAGATCGTTCATGCGGGACAGATCGTGGCGACGGTTGCTGCGACCTCGGAGGAGATCGCGCAGGAGGCCTGGCGCGCGGTCAAAGTCGCGTACGAAGTGAAGCAGCCTCAGATGAACGACACGGTCCTCGAGAACGCGGACGAGAAAGAACAGCGCGACGAGATACCCGATGCGGCTACGGTGGACAAGGCCTACGCGGATGCCGAGGTGAAGATCGACGGCCATTACGGCCTTGCTCCTATCACCCACTGCTGCATGGAAGCGCATGGTCAATTCGCGGAGATGAAAGACGGCGACCAGTACATTTGGCCATCGACGCAGAACGTATCGGCGTACGCAGCCGGACTGACCGATGCCGCGGGATTGCCGGCAAGCCAGATTCATGTGGACTGCCAATACATGGGCGGCGGGTTTGGCTCGAAGTTTTCGTCGGATCAGTGGGGCGCAATCTGTTCGCGCATCTCGAAAGAGACGGGCAAACCCGTCAAGCTTATGCTGGAGCGCGACCAGGAGTTGATGGTTGCGGGCGCGCGTCCGTCGGCGTTCGCCAACGTCAAGGCGGGCGCCACGAAGGACGGCAAGATCACGGTGTTCGACTCGACGTGCTGGGGCTCGGGCGGCATGGGCACGTCGCGCGGATTAGGCGTACCGTACGTGTTCGGCAACGTGCCGAACATCCGCCGTGTCGCGCGGAACGTCCGCACGAATCGCGGCTCCCAACGGGCCTGGCGCGCGCCCGGGCATCCGCAGGCGTGTTTGGTCACGATGGCAGCGCTGGACGATCTCGCGGCGGCAGCCAATATGGATGCACTCGAGTTCTTCCTCAAAAACCTCGACCTCACGGAACGGCCCGACGTCTATCGCGAAGAACTGCAGATCGCGGCGGACATGATCGGTTACAAGGAGAAGGCCCACCTGCGCGGCGACTCGGGTGACGGACCGGTGAAGCGCGGTCTTGGCATATCAATTCACATGTGGGGCGGCGGCGGGCACAAGTCCGAATGCAATTGCACGATAAATCCGGACGGTTCCGTGTCCGTGGCGTTGGGTACGCAGGATCTTGGCACGGGCACGCGGACGGTGGTGGGAATCGTCACCGCCGAAACGCTGGGCCTGCCGCTGAAGCGCGTGCAAGTTAACATCGGCAAGGATCAATATCCCCCGTCGGGTGCGTCCGGCGGCAGCACGACTGTTGGCGGCGTTTCTTCGTCCTCGCGCGACGCAGCAACCAACGCACTCAACATGCTGTTGGAGAAAGTGGCGCCGTCGCTTGGTGTCCCCGTGGATCAGCTCGAAGCCTGGGACGGGAAAATCCAGGTAATTGGCGATCCGAGCAAATCCGTCACGTGGGAGAAAGCGTGCAGCATGCTGGGCCAGATCCCGATCACCGGCAAGGGCAGCAAGCCCACTTCCGACGGCACGGAACTGGACAACAGCGGTGTGGGCGGCGTGCAGATGGCGGATGTTTCGGTGGACACGGAAACGGGCCGCGTCACGATCAACGAGTTTGTCGCGGTCCAGGACTGCGGGCTCATCATCGATCTGAAGACGGCCGAGAGCCAGGTTTACGGCGCGATGATCATGGGCGTCACCTACGCCCTGTACGAAGAGGCGATTTACGACCCCATCACGGGCCGGATGCTGAATGCGGACATGGAATTCTACCGGCTCGCGGGGCTGGCTGACGTGGGGACCTTGAAGGTCCACATGATGACAGGCCCGGGATACGACGAGCGCGGCGTGATCGGGTTGGGCGAACCGCCGGTCATATCACCGGGAGCAGCCATCTCGAACGCCGTGGCCAACGCGTGCGGCGTCCGTGTACCGACGTTGCCGCTCACCCCGGATCGGGTCATCGCGGCCCTGGAACAAGGAGGGAAACTCGCATGAAGTCCTTTGAATATGCGGCGCCTCAGAATCTGGATGACGCGATCGCCCTCCTCGCCTCCGGTGAAGCGGCGTTCGTTCTCGCGGGCGGTACGGATCTCGTTACGTCGATGAAGCAGGGCATCGTGTCGCCGGCACGGCTCGTCAGCCTGAAGGCGATCGAGGAATTGAAGGGCGTCGACACGTCCGGCGATACCGTGAAAATTGGAGCCATGACGTCCCTGGCGGAACTCGCCTCGAATGAATCCGTGGCGAAGCTGTATCCCTCGATCGTAACGGCGGTGAACAAAATCGGAAGCGCACAGATCGTGAACATGGGAACTGTCGGCGGCGACCTGTGCCAGTATCCCCGGTGCTGGTACTACCGTAATGGCTTTGGTCTCTTCGGCATGGAGAACGGACAACCGTTGATTCCCGACGGCGAAAACAAATATCACGCCATCTTCGGCAATGATGGCCCGGCCAAGTTTGTGTGCGCATCCAGTCTCGGACCCGCCCTCGTGGCGTTGGGCGCAACGGTCACGGTTCGGGGCGCGGACAATCAGCCGCGCGACATTCCAGCCACCGAGTTCTTCAAGACTCCGCAATCACCCGAGGATCCATTGACGGCGGTCGCTGTCGGTGAAGTTGTTACACACGTAGCAATTCCAGCGAAGGCCACCAAGAATGCGACCTACGAGATCAGAGAGCGGGAAGGTTTGGACTGGCCGCTGGTGACGGCTACGGTCGTATATACCGACAACGGCGGAAAAGCCCAGGATGCACGAGTCGTGCTGGGTCACGTCGCTCCGGTGCCGTGGATTGCGACAGGCGCGGCCGCCGCTCTCGAAGGAAAAGCGGTCGATGAATCATCCGCGTTGGAGGCTGGCGCGGCCGCGGTGGAGGGCGCTACGCCTCTAAGCAAGAACGGGTTCAAAGTGCAGCTTGCGAAGGTCGCGGTTAAGCGCGCTGCGTTGGCGGCGGCACAGGCCTGATCGGCCCCATATTGGAGGTAGGAACCATGGCAAATCCAGCCAGTGACAACTTATTCACGTGTAAACATCTGCGTTCCAAGGAGATGTACTACCAGGCCGACCAGCGCGACGGGGATCAGTACTCCGGCGGCGCCTACTGGTGCGCCAAAAATCACGAGTCCTTTGGGCCGGACGGCGGCGTCGTGGAGCGTTCGGAATGTACGCCGGATCGGACGTGTTTCCAAGAGTAAGTGCAAGTCTGTCCGCGCGCCGTAGCGCGTGGGGGTAAAAACTTCTCTCGTGGAGGCTCTACCATGAAATACACGGCCCTGCTTGCTGTCTTGGCCTTGGTGCTTTTCCCCGGTGTCACGCCAAGCACGTTGGTTGACGCGGGTATTAACGGCAAATATGTGGAAACCCGATCCTGTGACGTGTTCACCGGACCTTGTTTCGCCAATGGCGAAGTGGGCGTTACGGGAACCGAAGCCATCCTGACCTGGTCGGTGGACCAGGGCGATTGGAATGGCGTTTCGCTTGATGGACTGAACGTGATCGCAGTCGTTCGCGCGCACAACACCCTCGGGAATCCGTATCAAACTGCCTTGCCTGCCAAGTGCGTGTTGATTGTGGATTCCGACGCGACCGATGCACAACGGACAGCGCTTGCCGATCTGGCGAGCAACCTCGGTGGCGACTTGACCTCCGACGTCGTAGAAGTGAAGACAGCTCCTATCACCGCACAGATCGGCGCTTGTAAGGCCTCCGGCTGCGCGCGGGTCGAGGCCGAAGGATTGGTGGAAATCGCAACCCGGTGCCTGGGTG
>JAHDWY010000190.1 GCA_023384315.1 Candidatus Hydrogenedentota bacterium
TGAAGGCTAGGCTCTCCGCGTACTCAGTGGGATCGGCGCCCTCCTGCAGCACGGTCCATAACACCGCCATGACAATGCCCACGGCGATCTGAATCACAATGTAAATGCCGTAGATCGCCACGGTGAACAGCATCGTCAGCCAGAACCCCCAGGGGCGGGGTTCGGACGTGGGCAGTGGTGGGGGCCCTTCGATGGAGGGGTACGACATCGTCGTCACCGGTTGGGCGCTATTCGTGGGGCCAGGAGTAGTTGCCGGTGTACAGGTCGAATAGCGTGCGGTAAAACTTCATGAATCGCTCAGGCTGTTCGTTGTACTGAATCTCGGCCAGGCACCAGCCCTGGTAGTCCATCGCTTTCAGGCGGTTGAACAGGTCCTGCCAGGGATACTGATACACGCCGATTTCCGTGATGTGGCAGTGCGTGATCTTGTCCTTGAGCAGATTGAAACTGGCCTCGATGCTCTGGTTCTCATCCATGTCGGTGCCGTTGGAGTTCCAGCAGACCGTCGCCATGGGATGATCGGCGTAGTCCATGATCTTGCGGATGATTTTCGGATCGGACGAATTCTTGCCGTGCACTTCGAGGCGCACTTCCACGCCGATGTCGCCCGCGAACTGGGCGACTTGCCGCATGGCCTTGCCGATCTGTTCACAGGTCTTCTCGACGGGCACTTCTTCCGGCAATCCGTTGGGCCGCACTTTGATCCCGGACGCGCCCACGTCGGCCGCGAGCCGCGCGTAGGTGATGGATCCTTCGATGTTTTCCTTGACGACGGCGGGATCGGGGCTGTGGTACTCGAACGCCGAGCCGAGGCCGGCGATTTCGACCGGGGAATCGGCGAAGCGGCTTTTCACCCCCGCCCGTTCCGCGGCGGACAACTCGACCTCGACGCCGTGGGCGTGGGTCGTGCGCAGTTCCACGCCTCCCAATCCGGTGTCTTCGCAGAACTTGATCAGCGTGGGCAGGTCCATGTCCTTGCCCATGTTGTAGGTCACCATGCCAAGTCTCATCGTTGCACGTCCCTTCCTGGATTGGCGGAATGCGTCCGTTCGTCTCGATTCCCCTTATCCTAGCGAATGGCTAGGAGGATGTCCACGATTGGCGGCTGATTGGCGCCAGTGATCCCGATAATCTTCCTGGGTTTCTGAGGGAACATCCCCCTGAATCCCCCTTCAAAGGGGGACTTCATGCCATGCATTACGCTGGGCACTTGAGAGCGTCCTCGACGTTTCGATTACCACAAGCGGACTTCGTTGGGAAAGCAGCGCCAAGTCGAGTCTTGCCGTGTTACTCCGTCCGGGCCACGTGGCCGGACTCACCGCTGTGGCCGTAGGGGTCGGTGTCGAGGTATTCCTGATCGTCGACCGAGGTATATTCCGTCGCGGCTTCCCAATCGAACTCTTCGTCCAGGGGATCGAAGGCCTTCTGCGGATCGAAGATCTCCGCGTTCACGGGCAGTGCGTTGTAAGGTTTCGCGTTTGCCGGTTCCATCGTGAACATGTCGGCGAGGTCCGTCGCGAACCCGTCGTACTGATTCAACGCGGGCAACCCGTGGATGAGAAACATGGTTTTCAGGATGCTCGACATGCTCACGTGGTCGTGCGACACATAGCCCGGTTTCACGTACGGTCCGATGACCATGCAGATGGAGCGATGCGCATCAACGGTGTCGCGATAGCCTTGTGCGTCGTCTTCGGTGACCATGATAACCGTGTTCTCCCAGAAGGGGCTGTGGCTGATGAGTTCGACGAGACGGCCCAGTGCGAGATCGTTGTCGCTCATGTAAGAGCCCCAGAAGGGATAGCCGTCGTCAGGCCGTTCGCTGGCACCGTGATCGTTGGGCAACATCATGGTGATGATGTCGGGGAATTCCTCTTTGCCGCTGAGCCAGCGTTCTTCGAATTCCCTCTGGAACATGTCCATGCGGAACTGGTCGGGCACGCTCGTGTTGTAGGTGGCGAATTCGCGCGAGGTGTTTTGGAACAGAACTTCCGGCATGGGGTAGTTGATGGGCAGGCGGATGCCCGTGTACTTGTACTCCTGCTCTTCCAATTGGGGCTTGAACTCGAACCCGAGACCGTAGTTGCGGAAGCGCAATTCGCCCCGCGCGAAATGTTCCCAAATCGCGCCCGCCTCGTTGTAGTCCTCGGGATAGATCGCGCCGGACGAGCCGATAAACATGTGGTTGCCGGGTCCTTCGCCCTTGGCGTTTTCGCCGATCTTGGCTTCCATGAACTCGTTGGGGTAGGTGCCGACCAGCCAGCGGTGACCGTCGACGGAATGGTCGGAATCACAATAGAAGTTGTCGCTGACGGCGAAGCGTCTTGCGAGGGCAACGTGGTTCGGCATGAGCACCACGTCCTTCACCGTGCGCGAGTTGTCTTTGTTCGAGACGTCAATGGGCCTGCCGAGCCGGCACAGTTCGGCGTCGCCGCGGCCGCCCGGGAGCGCACCGAAGACTTCATCGTAGGTCCGGTTTTCTTTCGTCACGTAGATGACATGTTTGATGGGACTCTCCCACGTGCCGGGCGCGGGCGGGACGGGATGTCCCTGCGGGCGCGTGTCGTCGGACAAGGCATAGAACTCGACGTTGTTCTCGATGACCTGTTGCGTCATGGCGTCGAGTGCTTCCTGGGATTGCGGGAGATCGATGATGTTGATGTACCCCCGCATGAGCGCGCCGATGCCGGTCGGGTCGCCGGCCTTGTGTCCGGGGCCCGCGTTCGGTCCGGAGCCGATGCCTTTCGCGCAGGCCACGTAGAGCCGCTTGCCGTCGGGCGAAACCGAAAGCTTGCTCGGGAACCATGCCGTCGGAATGTGGCCCAGCACCTTCTCGTCGGACAGGCGCACCACGCCAATCGCATTGATCCCGGCCTCCGCCACGTACAGGATTTCCCGATCCGTCGAGAGGGCTACGCCGAAGGGGATCATGCCGCGGATATGATTGACGCGGGAATCCAGCACGAGATCGATGTCATGTTGCCGCTTCCCGCTTTTGGGATTGATGACGCTGATACTGTCGTTGCTGCCGTTGGAGACGTACACAAACTTCTCTGTGGCCACCATGGAATTCGGACTGCTGCCGCCTACGGCGGGAAAGTCCTCTAACTTCTCGCCGACGAGATGGCCGGTCTTCGTCTTGCCCATAACCTTTTCCTTGCCGGGCTTGGATATATCGACCGTCCACACGGACATGCCACGGATGTCGTTGGGATCGCCAAGGCCTTCGACCTTCTTGCCGTCGATTTCCACGCCGCGTTTCGCGTCTTTCGACGGCACGCCATACGGAGGGAAATCCAGCGCGGCGATTGCACCCTTCTCATCCCGCACGTAGGAGTATTCGAACATACCTACGTTGGCGACATAGGCCTTCTTGCCGTCTGGCGACAAGGTAATCCCGAAGGGGTAGCGCCCGACGCCAATGGACTTGCGCACGGATTGCGATTCCACATCGATGATGAGCAGGCGGAAGTTGGATTGGTCCACGGCGTAGATTGTTTTGCCGTCGGCGGAAAGCCGCAGGTCGCCGGTATACCCGAAGGTGAAATCGCCGTCCTCGTTCTTATGGGCGCAGTCGACGCGGAAGAGGCGTTCCCGCGTCTCCAGGTCGAACGCCATGACGCTCCAATCGCCGCCGCCCGCGATGTAGACCACCTTGTTTGCAGGGTCGACCGCGGCGCCCATGAAGGCAGCGTCCAGCACGCCCTCGCCTTCGCCGAGGTTTTCAGGGATGTGCGATAGGAGGGGTTCGCCAGGGTTCGCGAGATCGAGAATGGCCAATTGAGGATCGTCGCTGCACACCGCCACGACCCAGCGTCCGTCCGCGCTCATGGTCAGGCCATAGGGGTGCGGTTGCACGCGTATCATCGTACCCGTGGGCGTGATGAAGCGCCCGTTCGGGAGGATGGTACGGCCGGTTTCGTTGAGTTCAACGTAGGCTTCGCCCGAAGGCGCGCGCATGAGCAGGGGTTCTGCGCTATCGGCGGCGGAAAGCGTGAGCGCGGTCAGGGCGATGACAAGAGTGGTTCTCATGAAAGGACGATCCTTGTAGTTCTGAATTGCATTTACTTCAATTTCGCGTATGGAAATGAAATTCAGATGCGCACAGGGTGGGGACTGAATTCCGATTGCCTTATACACCCGGTTCGTGAGGATTTCAAAAGTGTGTGCCTATTCTTCCAGCGATCCGTTTCGTAGTACATAGGTGCGTTGTGCGACACGCGCGAGGAACTCGCGATTGTGGGAGACGATGAGCATGGCCTGGGGAAGGTTCAGCAAGATCTCGGTGATGCGGGTTTCGTGTTCCTCGTCAAGACCGGTGAGGGGTTCGTCGAGGAGCAGCACGTCCGGCTGCATGGCGAGCACCGTGGCGAGAGCGACCAAGCGTTTCTCACCGCCAGAGAGACGGTAGGTAACGCGCGATTCGTAGTTCGCGAGGCCGATCCGATGCAGCGTCTCAGACGCGATCGCTCGCGCTTCTGCGTGGGTCTTGCCAAGGTTCAGTGGTCCGAACATGACATCTTCGCCGACGGTGGGGCAGAAGAGTTGATCGTCGGAATCCTGGAAGAGCAGTCCGGCGCGTTTGCGCAGGTCCCGAAAATCCGATTCCGTGGTGCGGGGCGTGCCAAAGCATGTGATCCTTCCGGCGGACGGTTTGCGAAGACCGACGAGAAGATGCAGCAGGGTGGTCTTGCCGGAACCGTTTGCGCCAATCAAGCCCACGCGCTCGCCCGCTCGCAGCGTAAGGTCAAGCGAACGGAGTACTGGACGGTTCGGGCCGTAGCCGAAGGTCACACCGTTCAGGACGACGCAGGCGCCGTTTACAGCGTGTTCGCCCACAGCATCACCAGTACAAACGTTGCGGTCCCGCAGGCAAACATTGCGTCTCGCAGTGCCCATTGCGCCGGTTCGCGCGCGGGGAAAACTCCCGTGTATCCCCGGCATTTCATGGCCTGGTATACACGTTCCGAGCGGTCGAATCCCTTTACGACGAGCATGCCGACGAGATTGCCGAAGGCGCGCAAGGTGTGACGGTTCGTGCGCGGCTGGAATGCGCGCATCCACATGGCGCGGCGTAGGCGCTGGTATTCGGTTTGCAGCACGAAGACGTATCGGCCCGTAAGGAGAAAAAGCGTCACCAACGCGGGCGGTACACGGAGCGACCGGAGTGCGCGCGCAAGGTCCGCGGCCTCCATGGTCGTGAGTAGCGTCGTAATGATTAGCACGATGGCGTTGGCCCGGGCGGCGATGACCAATCCGGCCAGAAGTCCCGGCCATGTGAACGCCAGCGTGTGCACGTGAAAGATCGCGGGGCGAGCACGGCCAGAAAAAGGTTCAGGGGAAGCAGCCTCCGCAACGTGGAGCGAAGCGGCAGTCGCGCGATGACGGCGAGTGCGATCGCACCCGCCAAGCCCAGCGCCAATGCCGGCGGACCGTGCACGGCCGCGACGGCGACCGACAGGACGATCGCGGCGATTACACGAACACGGGCGTCGAGATGATGAATGGGCGAGTCGATGTTCAGGAAGGCGTCTGTAAACACGTCAACGGTCGCTCCGGCTAGTCCGGCGTTTCCACAAAGCGAAGAGCCCTGCGACGCCGGCGATATAACCTAGACCCCCGACGATGTCTCGAAGTTGAGTGCGATGGGTAGCGGCATCCAGTTGCTCGCGGAGGGGGGCCACCTCGCGACTTACGGCTTCCGCGACAAGGCGCTCGAGATCGGCGGAGGACGGGCTGGATCGGTCTGAATCGTCCGGACCATCCTCTGCAGCGACCTCGATGACCGAGGGTTCCGGCTCCGGCGCAGACCGTGATCGGGGCAATTCCTCCGCCGCAATGGTGAACTCGGTTCGATGACCGTCCTCCGATTCCGCGACGAATCGGAGGTCGCAGCGCTTCGTCGGATGCCATGTGAAGGTGCCCGATACGTCCGAACGGACCGTCGCCAGGATTTCATCATCAGGCCCGACTATGGTGACAGGAATCCCGGCCGCCGGACTGTCCGAATAATACGCTTTACCTTCGATGTGATCGCCAGAGACGGAGGCAAAAAGATGCAGCGCGTGGCCGTACGCGAAGGGAGACGCGGCCGCAACTATCAGTACCGGAACGAGTGCGCGCAGCATGGCGTTGGATTTAAGGGCGTGTTTGGAAAGCGCGAGCGGGCTGGCCATTTGTGGTGCGGGCTTCCAGCCTGCACCGTATTTGCAGCACGTTCTCTTCAGAATGCAGGCTGGAAGCCTGCACCACAAATGGGGATTCGCCAGTTTGGCGGGCTTCAGCCTCCATTTCATGCACGCACTAAGATATGGTCGCATGAGCGGCGCTCCATTCGGGTTTTGACCACAGGGCAAATGTCTCAGGCCGCACCCGGTAGAGGAACGATACGGCCGAGCCGGTGACGAGACCTTCGACGAGCATCACTGGAACGTGGGCGAGAAAGACGCCTTGGGCTAGGGGGATAATCCCGCGGCCGGCCGTGAGCAGGGTCAGGCACAGCATCGTGCAGGCAACGGCGACGGCGAGCGCACCCGCGAAAAAGCCCACCACAAAAACGGAACGGCCGCCATACATCAGCGGGCGCAAGAGCAGAAAACAGAGCACGCCCGGCAGGGCCATGTTCAGCGTATTGACGCCGAGCGTCGTCAAGCCGCCATAGCCGAAGAACAGCGCCTGCAACAACAGGGCGACCAGCATGGCGGGGAACACCGCCCAACCCAGGATGAGTCCTGCGAGTCCGTTCATGACAAGGTGCGCGGAGGCCGGTCCAACCGGCACGTGAATCAACGACGCCACGAACAAGGATGATGCCATCACCGCGACCGGCACGATTCGTTCCTCGTCCAGCTTGCGCAATCCGATGGCGACTCCGCTTGCGGCGAGTACAGCGCCGCCGGCGAGCACGGGCAAGGGTACGATGCCTTCCGCGAGATGCATGAAAGATGGTGGTCCTCAAGTATCGATTGACGTCTCGTATTACGATTATTCCAATCGTAATACACGCTGGACGCGGTTGTAAAGACGCCATTTTTCAAGCGGGCGATTACGGTTGTTTCGGTGCCGGATTCGCGGGACCGGCAAACAGCCAGCGGCCTGAAGAGCCGGGTCCGATGGTCACCCGCAGATAATCGCCCTCGCGCGTTGATTCGACCACGGCGCCGCGGCTGCCCGGTGTGGCGCCTTGGGCCACGACCACCGCGTCAGCCGGAATGTCTACCGCGGGGATACGCAGCGTGCCGTTGCCGTGGGCGAGGATTTGAAGCGTCGCGCCGCCAGGGACCTTCCGCGCCTCGGCGACCCGCGCCCACGCCACCCGCGCGAGCGATCCATCCGCGAAGGTGTGGGTCTGGCCGTCGAGGGTGACCGCACTGGCGCCGGACCCGGCGAAGGCGATGAGCCGGTTTGCGTCGTCCAGGCGGAAGGCCATGGCGCCCGTGCCTTCGTAGGTAATCGTGTGACCCCAGGCTTTGAAGTCCCGCAATTGCCGCGCGTCAGAAGGCGGAGGATTTGCGGCGAGATACGCGGCGTCTTCTTCTTCGTTGCGCGCGAACCCGCCGGGCCACCCTTCTTCCATGGCGCGGAAGTGGGGCGCGATGGCTACCGTGCCATTCGGGAAGCGGCCTACCAGGTACTCGGTCGTGCGCGATAGATAGTCCGGGTT
>JAHDWY010000191.1 GCA_023384315.1 Candidatus Hydrogenedentota bacterium
TTCCGGGCCGAACTTCTCCGACCCCGCCATGGGATGGCTCCCGATGAACCGGCGGCGTCCCGGCCAGACTTGGTCCGCGTGCGCGCAGATAGTTCCCTTTGTACTGGCCACGTCGGTGATGATTGCGGACGGCAAAGACGCCCGCCGAATCTGGTCCAACGTTTCCGGGACCAACCCAGCGGGCGTACAAATCACAATCAACTCTGTATCGGCTGCTGCCGCGGCAAGATTGAGCGAAGCCTCGTCAATAGCGTGCCGCGCGAGTGCCGCGTCAAGGGATACTTGCCGGTGCCCGACGCCGCGAACCGTGCGGCAAAGACCACGTTCTTTCAAGGCCAGGCCCAGCGATCCTCCCAGCAAACCTACTCCGACGATAGTGACCGTTCCGAAGTTTGGGTTCACGGACCCTCCCGAGCCGCCTCGATAGCCTCCGGCAATGTGAACGCGCCCACGTACAGGGCGCGACCCACGATAATTTCGTCAACGCCGTCCGATGCGATCGAGCGGACGTTGCGGATGTCTTCCAGGGACGATACACCACCGGACACGGTTACTGGAATGTTCACCGCTCGCGCCACGGCCTGCGTCGCTTCGATGTTCGGACCGCGCATCATGCCGTCGCTCATGATATCGGTATAGATGATCCGGCACGCTCCGGTATCTTCCACCTTCTTGGCAAAGGAAATTGCGTCTTCGTCGGTATCTTCCATCCACGCGCTCAACGATACCTTTCCGTCGCGCGCGTCGATTCCGACCGCAACCAGGCCGGGATAGGTCTCAACCGCGGCTTTCAGGAATCCTGGATTACGGAATGCTGCAGTACCAAGAATGGCGCGCGCCGCGCCCGCCTGAAATGCCATATCGAGATCACAGGTGGTCCGAATGCCACCGCCAACCTCCACCGGAATGCGAATCGCCGACATCTGCAGGACTTCCGCCAGCACGCAGAGTTCCCCTTTGCGGGCGCCGTCGAGGTCCACGATGTGGACCATTTCCGCGCCCTGCTCGTGCCACGTGATTGCCTGGGCAACCGGGTCTTCGCCGAACACCGTCTCCTGGTCGTAATCGCCCTGCACGAGGTTAACGCAGCGTCCGCCTCGGATGTCTACTGCCGGTACTACACGCATAGGCCGTTACGCCGCTTGCAGCTTGGCTTTGACAACCTGGATGAGCCGCTGAAACCCGGCTTCGTCCGTCGCGGCGATCTCCGCGAGCATCTTGCGATTCACGTCGATGTTGGCCAGTTTGAGTCCCAAAATAAACCGGCTGTAGGTCAGCCCTTCCGCGCGCGTCGCCGCGTTGATGCGGGCAATCCACAGCTTACGGAAATCGCGCTTGCGTGCCTTGCGGTCACGGTATGCGTATGTACCCGCATGCTCGACGGCCTGTCGCGCTGTCTTCAACAGACGGTGCCGGCTTCCCCGGTATCCGGATGCGCGCTTGATGAATTTCTTGCGACGGCTTCGCGAAGCGGGCGCACTCGTAGCTCTTGGCATGATTCAATCCTCCATCCGGTGGGCCGGCTTCCGCGCCTCCGGTGACTTCAATGTAAACTAATCCTAAACCTCTTCCCCACCTTAGCCGTAGGGAAGCATCCTCGACGCCCGTTGCTCGTCGACTGCCGCGATCAAGGTGGCCGTGCGCAAACGACGACGCCGTTTGGCAGGCTTGTGCGTCGCCTTGTGCCGCGCGAATGCATTGAACCGCTTGAACTTGCCGGTCTTGGTCCGCTTCAGTCGCTTCGACGCGGATTTGTTGGTTTTCATTTTTGGCATGTATCCACCTCCATCACTCCGGGCCACTTCGCCACGCAACCCTGGAACTTCGCCTTCAGAAGGCACCTGACTGGCGCCCGGCACGAGGCAAAATGGCCCCCGCACCTATCGCTTCATATTCGCCAACCCGCCACCGTTGTGGCAAGGAGTTCAAAAGTTATCGGTTAATCAGCCGGGCTGCTTCGCCGGCGACAAAACGATCGTCATGTTTCGACCCTCCAGCCGCTGCCGTTTCGGGTCAATCTCGTCTTGGCACAAATCCTTGGTCGCCTCCAGAACTCGCGACAGAATCTCGTGGCCAAACTCCGGATGGGCCAGCTCGCGCCCACGAAACATGATCGTAACTTTTACCTTATTGCCTTCGCCCAGGAACTCGCGCACATGGTTCGTCTTGTAGTCGAAATCGTGTTTGTCGATCTTCGGCCGGTACTTTACTTCCTTGACCGTGACCGTGTGCTGGTGCTTCTTCGACTCTTTCGCGCGCTTGCTCTGCTGGTATTTATACTTACCGTAGTCCATGATGCGGCACACCGTCGGTGACGCATTGGGCGCTACTTCAACTAAATCGAGTCCGCGTTCATAAGCGTCGCGCAATGCATCCTGGGGCGACATGATCCCCAACTGATTGCCTTCTTCATCGATGACGCGAACCTGGCGGGCGTGAATGGCCTCATTCACCCGCACTCGTTGCTCAATCGGCCTGGCGATTACAGTGCCCTCCTGTCTTCCGTGTCCAAGTACGTTTCCGGCTGCCGCCGGGCCAACCACGGTATCGGCCCGCAGGCACAAAAAAACGGCGGCAAGACACACCACGCCTTGCCGCCGAGAACACACAGTTGTCTCGTGCTGACAAACCTTGCGCCCAAATCCGACTATCACGGATCGCGGCAAGGTGAGAAGCGGGTGCTTCTACTTGCTCTTCAAAAGCACGGTAGTCTACCAAAGGCTTGAAGAACCTGTCAAACCAACGGTTGGAGCCTATGGAGCGACGATTCCGATCCAGGGGCCTGGCGAAACTTGACCGGTACCGCGCCCGTCCTTCATCCTCGGCCTTGAGGCCTACAAAATGGAGGACGCCCTGGCTATGATGACACGCCGGACATTCTTGAAAACTGCCTCGGTAATCGGCGCTGGGCCCGTCCTCAGCGCCCTCGCGCAAGGCGGAGACGACCAGAACGTAACTCTCCTGTCCGAAACGGGTTGCGGCCGGGCGACCGGGTACGCGGAGGCCAACAAGATCGTCTCCATCGGCGAGAACACCCATGTGGCCTGGCTCGACTCGCCAGAGGAAGGTTTCCGCGTGCGCATGCGGACGCTGGACCGGCGATCCGGCGAGTGGTCGCCGGTGTATACGATTGGTGAGGCTCATGATAACCACGGCGGCCCGGCCCTGACCGTGGACAGCGAGGGCTACCTCCACATCAGCTACTTTCCACACCATCATCCCATGCGGTACCGCCGATCGGTGCGGCCGAACGACGCCTCGGAATGGACGGAATACGAGGAGGTCGGCAAAACGACGACGTATCCCACGCTGGTCTGCGGCCCCGACGACACGCTCTACCTGACCTGCCGCGAAAGCAGCAAGACCGAGCCATGGGTTGCCAATTTGTACACGCGCAAGAAGAACGGCCCCTGGGAAGGTCCACGCGCGATCCTTCAAGCGGAGCACATGGGCTACGCCCATTTCATGGATGGTTTGGCCTGGAGCCCGGACTTCAAAACGCTGCACTTGACCTGCCGGATCTACGACAACAATCCGGGGCGCGGACATACCATCGGCTACCTGCGCAGCGAGGACTTTGGCGAAACCTGGACGCAGAGCGATGGGACGCCCGTCGAACTTCCTGCGAACGCGAAGACGGTTGAGGTAATCAACCAGAATCTCCAAGACGAGGAAGCGGGCCTGCGCGGCGGCGGTGTGGCCGTGTTGACGGATGGACGGCCTTGTTTGGTTTGCAGCGACTACCGCGCGGATATCCCCAGCGCGTGGATCGCGGTCCTGGGAACCGACGGCGCGTGGGAACACCGCATGCTTCGTCCCTCGCTGCCAACCGGGTATGAAGAGTGGGGATTGATAACTCCCGGCAACGTAACCCGCACCGAAGACGGCCGGATCCTGGTGGCACTCATCGCGGTTGCGCCGCCGCATGGTCCCGATAAGAAGCTGTGGGGTCACGGTTCCTGCGAAATCGCCGTCTTCGATTGTGACGCCGAAGGCAACGTAGTCAACAGCCGGATTGTAACGTCTCCCGACGCGTCCGCCGCCCGCTGGCTGCCCAGTATCGAACGCCCCACCGGCCACAATCGCGTGCCCACCGCGCCTGGCCTCATTTTCACCGAAGGCCCGCCCGGCGGCGCGAATACGGAACTGCTGTCGAATAAAGTGTATTGGGTGAATCTGGGGGCCTAATCCTTTCCATAGGACCCGAGAGTCTTTTCCAATTTGCAGGGGATGCGCTTGGTGAACGAGGTATGATTTTCGAAGATCGCGCCATACAGTCCATCGCCCACGACTTGCTCGCGGAAAACCTCATGCCGTTCTGGGCGAACCATGCGTGGGACCACCAGTATGGCGGCTTTCTGACTCGCCTCGATCGACAAGGACGGCGGCTGGACGACTCCGAAAAGATCCTCATGATGCAGGTGCGCATGATCGCAAGTCTGTCCGCGGCGCACCGGCATGGCTTGACCGATCGCGGGTATCTTGACCTTGCTTCACGGGGTTTCGACTTAGTTACGCGTCACATGTGGGACGAAGCAAACGGCGGGTTTCACTTCTCCGTGACGCGCGACGGCGCGCCGAAATGCACGCGCAAGAACACGGACTTCCACGCCTACGCCATCACGGGCCTCACGGAATTCTATCTCGCAACCCGGCGTGAGGACGTGCTGGAGTGGGTAAACCGCGTGTTTGATGTCGTTCATTCGCAAGCGACCGACCGCGATCTTGGATACATCGAAGACTTCGATGACCAGAACTGGCCTCCGCTCAACGCCGACCAAATGCACCTCGGCGATCAGGCGCAAATCAAGACGGTCGACATGCACACGAACATGATGGAATGCCTCATGTACCTCGCCGGCGCCACGCGGGATCCGAAACATCTCGACGCGCTGCGCCGTGTAACGCACCTCGTCCGCGACCGGGGAATTCATCCCGAGCACCGGTGCAGCATCACCGCCTTCGACTACGACTGGAATCCGGCTGGGGACGCGCGCGGCGTGATGACGACTTCGTACGGTATCAACGTCGAGATGGCGTGGCTGCTGCTTGCGGCAGCGGATGTGTTGGAAGAATCGCGCGAAGACTATCGCCCCGCAGTACTTGGCTTGATTGATCACGCGCTGGATTTCGGTTTCGACTGCGAACGCGGCGGCCTCGCGGCGTATGGCCCCATGACCGGACCTGTTCTGGATGCCGTCGACCTCCCCGGAGACCGATTACTCAAACCCTGGTGGGGACAGGCGGAGCTGATTAACGCGCTGCTCGACGCCCACAAATGGACCGGCGAAACCAAATACGACGAGGCTCTCCAGAAAACGTTCGAATGGATTTGGCAGTACCAGATCGACCACGAGTTCGGAGACTGGTACCAGGACGTCTATTGGGACACCGGCCAACCCGTGACCACCGACAAAGGCAACGAGTGGAAGACCTCCTTCCACGCAGGCCGCGCATTGATTCGGTTGGCGGAGGCAGCACTCTGATTGTGCCTATCTTTCCTCCTTCTTCTTTGCATCTGCGAGGTACGGTCGCAACGCTTCGTTCCATTTGGCGTATCCATCCTTGTTCAGATGCAATCCATCTTGCATAAGCAAATCGGCGCGCGGTTTGCCGTCTTCGCCGAGGATCGTCTTACCGAGATCGACATACGTCAGATTCTCGTGCTCGGCGCAGTAGGCCTCAATCAGACCATTGGCCTTGTTCATCTCATCCCACAGGTTCCACCGCGCGATGCTGGGTTTGATGGAGATGTACAGGATGTCGGTATCCGGCAACGCGAGCCGCACCTTCTCCACAAAGGTCTGGAAATCCTCCGAGACCTCTTCCGCCGTTGTGCCCTTGGCGATGTCGTTGTCTCCCGCGTAGAAGACGATGGTCGCGGGTTTGTACGGGATCACGATTCTGTCGACAAAACCATTCACGTCGGCGGTCGTCGAGCCGCCGAAACCGCGGTTGATGGTGGCGAGGTCCGGAAAGGATTCCTCCAGATTCCACAATACGATGCTCGAACTGCCCACAAATAGAACCGCGCCCTCCGGCGGCATGGATTCCCGGTCCCGTTCCTCGAAGGATTTGATCGAGGATTCCCAGCGGTTCTCCTCGGCTAAGGCGGGAAGCGCAGTGCAGCACAGGGCGCAAAGGATTGCGAGTAATGGGCGGGCATTTCGCATAACGGACTCTCCTGATAATTTGGAGACTCCATTGTAGGATCGCGGGGCGGCGGCGTCCAGCATCGACTGATCGGACCGATCCGACAGATCTGACCGATCGGTCCGGTCTCGCCAGATGCGGCTCCGCTTCAAATGATCTACAATACGGCTTTCTCAGGCCAACCCAGGAAGGAGCGCGACCCATCATGCGAGGCAAGGAACTTTCGGCGGCACTACGATCCGGCAAACGCGTCTACGGCACCTGCGCGGTCTCGCCGTCTCCGGCATGGCCGTCTATGATGGCGGGCACCGGCATGGACTACGTGTTCATTGACACCGAGCATATCTCGCTCGCCCGCGAAACCTTGTCCTGGATGTGCCGCACCTTCGACGCGCTGAACATTGCGCCTATCGTGCGCATCCCCGAGCCGGACCCGTACCGGGCCTGCATGGTGCTCGACGGCGGCGCCCACGGCATCATCGCCCCGTACGTGGAATCGATCGAGCAGGTCATGGCGATGCGGGGCGCGGTCAAATTGCGGCCCCTGAAGGGCAAACGGCTTGACGCGGTCCTCAAGGGCGACGAAGTCCCCAACGAAGAAACCGGCGCATATCTCGCCGAGCGCAACGCCGACCGCGTAATGATCGTCAACATCGAGAGCACGCCGGCCTTGGCCGCTCTCGATCGCATTCTCGCCGTGCCGGGCCTCGACGCAGTGTTGGTCGGACCGCACGATCTCTCCATCAGTCTTGGCATCCCGGAACAATACAGCCATCCCACGTTCCAGGAGGCCATCACCACGATCATTACCAAAGCGCGCAAGGCGTCCGTGGGCGTCGGCATCCACTACTCCGAAGCCATCGACCAGGAGATCGCGTGGGCCAAGCAGGGCGCGAACTTCATCGTCCACAGCAGCGATTTCGCCATCGTAGCGCAAACGTTGAAAGCCGATTTCGCGCGGTTCCGGAAGGAAATGGGAGATACAGGCACCGGTGCGGCCGGAGGTCCGGAAGCGATTTAGTGTAGCGATCGATCCCGCTCGCTCAGGACGGAGTTTCGCGTGCGCCGTGCCGCTAGGTGCGGCGCGCGCATTGATTTCCGCCGTCCCCATCGGATAGAACGGATCCAAATTGGGGAGACCAGCCATGACTTTTTCACGCGTTCTTCTAACGTCCCTCTGCCTTTTTCTCGCCGCTGGAGCTTTCGCGCAAGACGTAACCTACGAACCCACCTGGGAATCGCTCGACGCTCGGCCCAATCCACAATGGTTCGAAGATGCCAAGTTCGGCATCTTCATCCACTGGGGCGTGTATTCCGTGCCGGCCTGGGGTCCGAAAGACCGCTACTCCGAATGGTACTGGCACGACATGCAGAACAAGGACGGCGAGACCTGGAAGTTTCACGTAGAAACCTACGGCGAAGATTTCCAATATCAAGACTTCGCGCCCATGTTCAAGGCGGAACTCTTCAATCCCGACGAATGGGCGGACATTTTTCAGCGC
>JAHDWY010000192.1 GCA_023384315.1 Candidatus Hydrogenedentota bacterium
GTCGGGTGTGGCCGAGCCAACCTGAACCGTCACGCTGAACGAAGCCGTTTCCGCGGCGGTGACCGTGCCTTTCGAGAACCGGACGCCAAAACCGCCGCCCGGATCGGGGATCACGGCGGTAGACCACCCCGCGCCGGTCAAGACAGAAAAATTCACCAGCGTCGTGTTGGTTGGGTCGAACTGGGTGACCGCGACATTCGTGGCATCCACACCGCCGTTATGAGTCAGGGAAATGGTGTAGACGAGGAGATTTCCCGCGATAACGGGATCCACCGAATCGGAGAGCGTGAGGCTAAGATCCTGGGCCGAAGCGGTGACGCCCGCGAGCACCAGGCTCGCCGTCAGCGCACGCAACATAACGACAACAAGGCACAGCCGGGGGCGGCGGGGATTCGGAACAATCAGCATACGCATGGAGTTACTCCTCGCTCACTTGCACATCGCAATCAACCCGGAACGAGGCGCTTACTCGAGTTCAATTCAGTACAGATCAAGAAAGCAGCCCTCCAGCAGTATACAACATGCCAAGGTCGATGTAACGGGCTGCCTGGATGGTAAGAGGTTGGCATGTTTCGGAACAGGATAGCGCGAGATGGGGACTCTTCGCACTATCCTGCTGCCCTAAAGCGACTTAAGCGCCTTTTACGAAGTGGTATCCGGCTCGCTCCTCCGGATTCGCCATCTCGCGCGACACATGGAGTATCCCGCCCAACCGAGTAAGGCCAGAACCAGGAAATCCGCCAATCCGCTGGACTTGGACAAGTCGCCCACGGCTGCTTTGGCCGACGGTGCGCCGTCAGACACTTGCGGACCCAACACGACCGTCCCGCCGTGACCGACGAGCACGCCCAGGTATTCTTGGCCGTCCAGTTCGAGGACGTAATGCTCCGGGGTAGACATCCACCCTTCCAGGTCCGGGCCAGGCACCCACCGTGGCGCGGGCATGGTCCGGTCGAGCCAATACGCCTCAAGCCCATCCGCGGACACTCCCGCCGGGACTGGAATCCAGACCCGCTGTTGGACCGCGTAGGGTTTCTCCGGGCCTACGGCGTACGCCGCGCCGATGCTGCCAACCAATTCGGGTAGATCGTCGCTGTCGGTAAAGGACAGATACACCTCGTCGTTGGATTCTGCATTGCGAGCCAAGGCCGACGCATCGAAGTCCGCGTAGGAAGGTTGGTACACGAGCGCTGACAGTTTGACAGCCGCTGCACTTTCTATGATGAACACCGCGGCAACCGGACCGGCACCACGGCCGGCGATCGTGGTGGCGCCGATCGTCATCGTGACTTTCTCACCTTCCACCCAAGGTACTTCGGGGGTGTATTGGACCCAGAGGTCGTTTCCGTCTGAACCTGCAACGGGTAGGATGGATACTGCCGATTCCTCTAAAGCGGTTTCGGAATAGATGGTCCCCCAGACGGTATTCGGATCGATAGGCTCGCCGGCACTCAAGCGCACCGCAATGGCATCTGTTACGCCTGCGATGTGGTAACCGTCGTTGTCGATGGCTGAAGGCAGGGCGCTCGCGTAACGGGCCTTCGTGACATTGATGTATCCCGTATCGGCGCCGCTCAGTTCGCTCTCGCCGCAGATCCCGCGCGCCTTGACCTGGTAGTAGTAAAGAACCGGCACCATCGTCGAACTGCAGCCGCTACTGACGGTTTCCGTACCGACGTCGAAATCGTCGTACACGAGATCAGTTATCCAATCCGTGACCGCTGTCGCGTTGGAGAAGTCGTCGCGGATTGAACGGAAGACGCGGTATTCGTCCGCGCCGTCGACGGCCGACCACGTGATTTGTACCTTGTCACTGAAGGTACCGTCGGACGCCGACGTGTAGTCGCTCGCCGGATTGTCGCCAATTACGAGCTGATTGGCAGAGACTGCCGGCGGGATCAAAACGGTAAGCGTTGCGGTTGCCGTCTCAACGTCCGCACCGCAGGCATTGCTCAGGACCGCGCGATAGACATTGCCGTCCATGTCTTCCGTGACGTTTTGCAGGCGCAGCGTCGCGCCAGTTTCACCCGGCAAGTCGTTGAAACCGGAACCGTCATCAACTTGCCATTGAATGGACGGCGCCGGAGACCCCGTCGCTTCGATGGTAAAAGCAGCTTTCTTGCCGACGCAGGATTCCACATCCGCCGGTTCGAGCGTGACCGCCGTGCCGGTGTTGACCGCCAGCGTGGTCTCAGCGCTCGTCGTGTCACTGCAATTGTTGCTCACGAAGGCGCGGTACACCTTTCCATCATCATCGGCGGTTGCCGAGAATGACAAGGTCGTTCCGTCTTCTCCGGGGATATTGACGAAGCCACTGCCCTCATCAACCTGCCACTGGATGTCGGGCGCGGGATCGCCGTCGACCGTTACCGTGAAAATGGCCGTTTCGCCTTCGCAGACCATTTCCGTATCCGTGTAGTCGACGATACTCGCCATGCCGCAGACTGTCGATACATTGGTGGCCGTGTTGCTGCCCGGTGCGGGATCAGTCGTGGTCGCGGCCGCCGTCGCGGAGGCGTTAATCGTGGTTCCGCTGCTTGCACCGCCGTCCACCTGAACAACCACCTCGAAGGTGGCCGTTTCGGAGGCGGGCAACGCGGCCTTCGAGAAGACGACGTTGCCGGTTGCCCCGACTGCCGGTGTTGTTGCTGACCAGCCAGTCCCGGTCACGACTGAGGATGAAACGTAGGTCGTACCCGCGGGTACGGCTTCCGTAACCGATGCGCCGGTGGCATCGCTTGGGCCGTTATTGGCGAGGTCGATGGTGTAGGTGATGGAATCGCCGGGATTGACGGTTTCCGGCGAACCTGCCAGCGTTACAGTCAAATCCGCCACTGCGTCCACGGTTGTGGATGCGGCGCCGGTTTCGTTGCCCGGACTCGCTTCCGTGGTGGCGGACTGGGCGGTTGCGGACGCGCTCACGTTGGTACCGTCCGCCGTGTTGGCCGCGACGAGCACGACGATTTCGAACTCGGCCGAGGCACCAGAACCGAAGGCCGCTTTTGAGAACTGAACGTTCCCCGCCGCGCCCACGGAAGGCGTCGTTGCCGACCAGCCCGCGCCCGAGGTTACGGATGCGGATACGAACGTTGTGTTCGTCGGGACCGCTTGGCTTACTGTTACGTTGGCGGCATCGCTCGGGCCGTTGTTGTTCAGCGTGATCGCGTAGGCAATCGACTCGCCCGCCCGGACCGGATCCGGAGAATCGCCCAGCGTCAATGCAAGGTCCGCCTTGGCTTCCACGGTGGTCGCGCAGTTCTCTGATTCGTCGCCCGCATTCGCTTCGGTGGTCGAGCTGGTGGCCGATGCTGACCCATTGATGACGGCGCCGTTCGCGGTTCCGGGGCCAACCTTGACCACAACCCGGAATGTGGCGGTATCACTCAGTTCGCTGGTGGCCTTTGAAAAGATGATATTGCCGACGCCGCCCACAGCAGGAGTGCTAATGGACCAACCCGTTCCCGAACTCACCGACGCGGATACGAAGGTGGTGTTGGCGGGAACAGCTTGCAGCACGGTGACACTGGAGGCGTTGCTCGGACCATTGTTGTCGTACGCGATGGTGTACGTGATGTTCGCGCCCGCCGTAACCGGGTCCGGCGAGTCCGCGAGCGACAACGCAAGGTCCACGGCCGTGGTTGCCGTCGTGGTGGTTGAATCTGAATCATTGCCAGCAACGGGATCGGTGGTCGCACTCGATACCGAGCACTCGCCGTTGATGTTCGCGCCGGACGCGGTGTCGGGCGGGATTGCAACGACCACTTCGAACTCGGCCGTATCCCCCCATCCGGACGAGGCTTTGGTAAATTCCACATCGCCGGTGGCGCCGACAGCAGGCTGGCTGATGGTCCACGATGCCCCGGAATTCACGGCGGCGGATACGAAGGTCGCGCCAGTGGGAACGGGCACGGTCACGGCGACCGACGTGGCGGTATTCGGCCCCAGGTTCTCGTAGGGGACGGTGTAGGTTAAGGTCCCGCCGGCCGTGACGGGGTCGGGCGAGTCACTAATGCCGACGGATAAATCCGCTTCGGTCGCCATCGTGGTGGTGGCGCTCGCGGAGTTGTTGCCGGGCACCGGATCGGTGGTTGTGCTGGCCGCGGTGGCGGTGGCCGTCACGGTTGCGCCGTTCGACAGTCCGGGATCGGTCGCGACCACGATCTGGAAAGACGCTCCTTCGTTCTTGTTGAATACGCCTTTGGAGTAGACGACGTTACCAGTGCCTCCGACAGACGGAGACGAGGTCAAGGCCCAACCGGCGCCCAGTGTCAGCGTCGATGAGACGTAGGTCGTGTTCGCGGGAGTGGGCACGGTCACGGTAACGTCTTGCGCGCTGCTCGCGCCGGCGTTGGCCAGGGTGACGGTATAGGTGATATTGCTGCCGGGCTTGGCGGGATCGGGTGTATCGGAAACCGCCACGCCGAGGTTCGCTTGTGTGGCGACGGTTGTCGTCTCAGACGCGGTATTGTCCGCCGCGTTTGCGTCTTCCTGGCTGGACGAAGCGTTGACCAGCCCGGTAATTACCGTGCCACTGGAAGTCGATCCGTTTACTGAGACCGTCACGGTGAATTGCGCCGTCTCGCCATTGGCAATCGGTCCCGTGTTTGCAAACTCGGCGCCAAAACCGCCGCTCCCGTCGGGAATGATCCCCAGTCCCCACCCCGAACCATCCGCGACATTGAGGCTCACCAGAAAGGTACTGGCCGGGGCAAACATGACGACGGAGACCCCGGTCGCATCTGCGCCGTTGTTGACGAGGTCGATGGTGTAGGTAATGGAGTTCCCCGCGATGACAGGGTCCACGGAATCGGACAGCGTCAAGGCCAAATCGGGAAGGACACTACCCTTCGGGGAGGGAGCCTGGGCGTCTGCGGTGACCAGACTGAACACAACCACACACAAGGCCGCCGCTTGGACGAGTGGCCACCGCGTCAGGCACGCGGTGCGCGAACGATATGGCGCGGAAAGTGACATGGTGCAAGTTCCTCCCCAGAAACCGCGAGAGCCGTGATGGCTACAACATATGGTATGCCTAGAATAGCGGAAATCGATAATTTGTGCAATAATTTATTTACAAAATTGTGTAATGCGTAAATCGGGCTGCGGATGGTGGGGTCGATTCCGGCAAAAAAAGAACCGGCGCCTTGTCGAAGCGCCGGGTCGTAGAGTTCTTTGACTTACTGGAAGCTAACGGCTCTAGGGAGCGACGAGCGTGATGGTGCCGTTGCTGAAGTCCTGCGAGGCGTTGTCGCCGGGACAGTAGATTCGTACCCTGTAGTTGGTCCCCGGTGAAAACTTGGGCGACTTGATTAACCAGGGGGCCTTGCCGTCGTTGGGTGTGCTTTTCTTGATGTTTTTGACCCTCTGGCCGTTCTGCCAGAGCTGGATGCGTACTTCCTCGCAGCAGAGCCCGGTGGAGTCCCAGCGAAGGGGCCGCTTATCCCCGATGGTCCAGGTCTGTCCACCGTTAGGTTTCAACACCGTGAACGCGCAGGGTTCGGGACCAGTCGCATTCACGGTGGTATCCGTCGTCGCGGTTTCATCGCCAGGTGCGGCTTCGGACGTGTCGCTTATGACCGAAACTTGTCCCGTGATGACGCCGGTCGCCGCGTCGTCCACCCGCACCGTCAACTGAAAGATGCCGCCTTCCTGGTCGATCATGCTGGATTTGGTGAACGTGACATCACCGGACTGCCCCGCTGGCGGAGCGCCGAGGGTCCAAAACCCGCCCTGCGGGCCGACCGCCGACACGAAGGTGGTATTCGGCGGAGTCGGGAAGATGACCGTGATGTTAGACGCGTTGCTGGGACCAAAGTTGGACACGGTGTACATGTACACTAGATTTGACCCCGGATCGACGGGATCGGGCGATTCGGTGACGGTCACCCGGAGATCCGAGGCTGTCGCAACGGTCGTGGTCTCCGTGGCGCTGTTATTGCCTGCGTTGGCGTCGGTGGATGAGGTCGTCGCAGTGGCCATGGTGCTGACGATGGTGCCCGAGACAACCGCCTTGTCGATCTTCAGCTTGACTTGGAACTGGGCCGTTTCGGCGGCCGCCATAGATGTCTTGATAAACTGAATGCCGTTCGCCGGAAACCCGTTGGTCCAGCCGGATCCGGAGAGCACCTGAAACTGCACAAGGATCGTGCCGGCGGGCGCAAGCAGTTGCACGTTCACGTTGCTTGCGGCGGCATCGCCCGTGTTCTCGAGATCGATCACGTAAGTAATCAAATCGCCTGCGACCGCGGGATCGGGAGAATCCGACATGGTGAGCGCCAGGTCAGGCAAGGCAAAAGCACCGGGTACGGCGAAGGCGAGCGTAACGAGCGCCGCCACAAGGCCCCGCTCCCAATATCCGATGCCGATTCGATTTACCATTCCCCACCGAGCGCAACACGTCAACTTCATTTCCTTACCTCCGGATAACCCTGTTCGAAAAGTCCTCGCCCCGAAATTCGCGACGATTCAAGACCATCGCAAGCGTGCTGCGGGAAGCTGCCCGCTGCGTGCGCAGACGCGAAAGTGTGCCCTGCCAAATCCTAATTAAGAGTACTGCGGGATCGGGAATTGCGCAAGCGCTGAAGCGGTTTTTTTGCTGGTTGCGTTGCGGTTGGATCGCAGATTTCGAACTAGGCGAATGATTCGCAGACCGTTTCGTGCAATTCGCACATCAAAGATGACGTTCCGCCTGCGCTACGCAGTGAATGTAGCTGCCCACGTGTCGCGATTCATCTTTGCAATCGTCTTCACGCTGATTCCCTTCGGGCAGGCCGCCTCGCATTCGTAGTGGTTGGAACAGTTGCCGAAGCCTTCGCGATCCATCTGGGTGATCATGCCGCGTACGCGCAGTTTTTTTTCGGGTTGACCTTGCGGCAGAACGTTCATGTGCGCGACCTTGGCAGCCACGAAGAGCATGGCCGACGCGTTGGGACAGGCCGCGACACAGGCGCCGCAGCCGATACACTCGGCCGCGTCCATTGCGAAATCCGCCTTCTCCTTGGCCACTGGAATCGCGTGGGCATCGGGCGCTTGACCCGTCCGGACGGAGATGAATCCGCCGGCGGCGATGACGCGGTCGAAGGCGGAACGGTCAACAACGAGATCCTTCACGACAGGAAACGCGTTCGCGCGCCACGGCTCGATGGTGATGGTATCGCCGTCGTTGAACTTGCGCATATGCAATTGGCAAAGGGTCGTCTCTTTCTGCGGACCGTGCGCCTGTCCATTCACGACGGCGCCGCACATGCCGCAGATGCCTTCGCGGCAATCGTGGTCGAAGGCGATAGGCTCTTTGCCTTCAAGCTCAAGACCATGGTTCACCACGTCCAGCATTTCGAGGAAGGAGGCATCCGTGTCGATGCCGCGCGCCTGGTAGGTTTCAAAGCGCCCCTCCGACGCGTTGTCCTTCTGCCGCCAGACTTTCAGTGTGATGGTGATCTTCTTCGACATCGCGTATTCCTTACAGACTCCGTACCCTAATCTATTCTCGAAATCGCTATCGGGATCGGTATCGCTATCGGAAGTACCTCGCACTTACCGCTTCAATACCGATCCCGATACCGATAGCGATGTGATTCTGTACGTAGTGTATCGTCGCTGTCATATCTTATGGTTCTCCCTCTCGATGAGCGATCCTTCGCTTTGCTCAGGAT
>JAHDWY010000193.1 GCA_023384315.1 Candidatus Hydrogenedentota bacterium
CGTGTCCTGGCTGCCAATTGTGATCCAGACTGGCCGGTCTGCGAGGCTTTCGGCGGAGTGAATGAGCGACAACTGCTCTGTCAACGCGTTGCCGTCCATGCCGTCAAACTCGCGGAGCGCGCGCAGGTCGGTGACGGGCGAATATGCCGCCACCGCACGAATGGTTGGAATTCCCGCGGCGGCCTGACAGGCCATGTACCCGCCGCGCGACGTGCCCTCCGCGACGATGGCATCCGGCTTGGTGATCCCCTGATCCACCAGATAAGCCAGCACCTCGTTCACACGCATGCGCCACTCGGTCAGGATGTTCTCTCCACGTTCGACCCGGTATCGCCACCCGTCGAGTTGCGCGGGTTCACCTTCACGTTGGTCTGCGCCGTGGCAGGGCAAATCGAGTGCGATGATGTTCCACCCCTGAGGATGCAGGATCGCGCCGGTGTGCGCGTAGGGGTCGTTCTTCAATGTTGACTCTGCGTCCAACGCGCAAACCAGCAGCGTGGGCGCGGGCATCGTCGCGGATGGAATGATGGCAAACGCCGTGCCTTTGGCCGTCGCGCGCCATTCGAGGGCCGCGACGGACGCGTCCCCGCTGTACCCCTGCGTAGCAAGTGCAACGGCGGCGAGTAGAAGAACGACGATGCGTCGTGCCGGTCTCAGAAGGATCACCTCCTCGATCATTCCCTGCCGCGGGCGTGGAACTACATATTCCGGGTGTAGTACTCACCCGTCAAGCGCGCATCGCCCGTCTCGATTGCTTTCAGCGCACCGGAATCCTGTTTCAGGTAGGCATCGTAGACCAATAGGCACAGCGCGATCATATCGGCGCGGTTGCGGCAATAGGTGACGAGTTGGATACCCTCGAAGTTGCCGAAGAAAGGCAACAACTTGTCGCCCAGGAACCCAATCGGCGGGTCGATGAAGAAGACATGCCCGGAATCGTGGAAGATGATGTAAGCTGACGGCGCGTGCATCACATTGAATCGTTGCCACGTGGCCGCGATCACGCCCGTGGGGTCGTCGTACTCGCCGTTCATGAAAATGACTGGCGTGTCGATGCGTTCGAAGTTTTCCGTTCGTTGCAAGGTGGGCACCGCGCCTTTCAAGAGCGCCACTGCGATGTGGTCGCTCCAGGAATAGGCGAACTCGCCGTCGCGGCGTACGACCGATTCGATCACCTCGTCCGGGCCAAGAGAGTGGGCTTCGAGTCCGATCCGATCGGTGTTTATCCGGCCGTAGACGGGATACGCAGGATCTTCGTTAACCTCAAACATGGCCTTCACCACGAGATCCAGCGAATATCCGCGGTAGGCGAAGAGAGTTTGGCGGTACAAATCTGCCAGCGCCTGATCGTCGACTTCCCCGTTGTACAGCGCCTTGTAGTACGTGTACACCTCTTTTGGACCAATCAACCCGTCGCCCGTGTAGTCGAGAAGGAGACCTTCCAGCTCGGTCGCGTTGTCGCGGAAGGCGGAGAAATTGGGATCGACGAACGGATCGACGAACGGCTCAAGTCCGATGAAGTGCAGATAATCGCCTTTGATGTCCGGCAAGAATACGACATATCCGGCATCCACCAGCGATCGCGTGTACTCCAAGTACAGGAATCCACCCGCCGTAAACCCGGGAATCACCCCGACCGGCGGCATCAGCGGCGCACCATTCGAGAGGCTTGTTTTTTTATAGAGCACGGCGATCTTCATCACTTCGACGCCGTCGTAGGCGGGACGCTCAAGAATGAAATAGTCCTGTCCCGCATTCCGGCAGATTCGCTTCAATTCCGCTTCAAAATCCGAGCCGGTAGTTTCCGCATGCTGCGTCTCCCTGGAATCCTCGTGGCTAGTCTGGAGGGATTGTTCTGAAACCGGCGCTTTCGGGCAGGCGCCTAGCAGTGAGGCGAGCGCGACCAGTGCAACGGCGGTCAGCACCGGAAGAGGTCGATTCATGAGATCTCTTTCTGTAGCATTACCGGCTCCGCCGGGAACTTCGCGCATGAGTAAGAGCAGGCCCATTATACACAAAAGACCTGCCGCAGTATGGGGATAAGCTCAGGCCAATCGCGCTTAATTTGACCTTGTTTTCGATTCTTGGGGTAGTACTTCCCCCGTCACCCGCGCGAAATTGGGGGTCCATCTTGCCCGTTTCGATGCCATTTGCGCGCGGCGGCGCCAAAAAAAAACGAGCACCACCGCAGTAGTCCTGCGGTGGTGCGGCAAGAGTTCGGCATTCGACAGGAAACCCGTCAAGCCGGGATATGCCACGCTACTGGGCGGCGGGCTCGCGAATAAGGTCGTCCAGTTTGTTCTCGACGTCTTTGGCCTCTTCGGCGGTGGGAAGGGGATCGTGCGTCTCGTTGATCACCGGCCACTCCGCAGCCAACTCTTTGTTCAATTCGATGTAGTGCGACCACTTCTCCGGCAGATCCTCTTCCGGATAGATCGCGTGAACCGGACATTCATCCACGCACGCTCCGCAGTCAATGCACTCATCCGGGTCGATAGTGAGCATGTTGACGCCTTCGTGGAAGCAGTCAACCGGGCACACCGCGACGCAGTCCGTGTACTTACACTTGATACACGGTTCAGCAACGATATGGGCCATGATTCTCTCTCCTGTAAAAACGAAATGTGGCCGAATTCCCAACTTAAGACCACATTGATCGCAACACCACGGGATGGGGGATCATATCGTGGCGGTTCGGCGGCTTGGCACCCGATCCCCCCGCCGGAATGAAGCCCTGTAAGTACCATTCCGCCCGCGCCCGTGTCAAATCCCGGCTGTCCGCCGCCCAGCGCCGGGGTTGTCTTTAGTGGCATTCCGTATGATATCTGGTCACGCGGCTTCAGGATAGCCGACTGTCGCCGCGCGAATGCGTCGCGTCAACCTACCGCGTCAAGTCCATCGACAAAGGACCGATACTCCAGGATCGCGTCACGTTGCGCCAGCGCACGCGCGCCGTCGATCTCGTCGTAATGGGCTTCGACCAACCGAATCACCGTGGTATCCAATTCCCCCGCCTCGCCCTGACGCCGCAAGATGCCCAGCGTCTTTTCATGATCCAACCCGCGCCGGTACGGCCGGTTTTCGGTGAGCGCCGTAAAGACGTCCGCCACCGCCATAATTCGAGCCCCAAGCGAAAGTTCCTTTGCCGTCCGATGGAACGGGTATCCGCTGCCATCGAGCCGTTCCTGGTGCAGCGCGCCCCAATCGGCAATAATCTCGAAGCCCTCCACTTCCTCCAGTACCTGATACGTGAAGTAGGCGTGGCTCAGCATGATGTTTCGCTCTTCCTCATTCAGCCGGGCGGGTTTTTCGATGATCTCCGAGGGCACGGCCAACTTTCCGAGATCGTGAAGATATGCCGCCACGCGCATGGTCTCCCGTTCCTCTTCGGAAAACCCGATCAGCTCGGCCAGACATACGGCGACCGCCGCGACACCGCTCGAGTGGGTTGCCGTGAACTCGCTCTTGAAGTCGATCAGCCGGCATACCAGCCGGGAAAAGTCCACGAGACCCCGTTGGTCCAACTCGATTGACTCCCTCCGGAGCTTGCGGCGCAAAATTCCGTCCACGGAGTGAGAACTCAGATCCAGCCAGAAATACTCTTTCATGGCGAGCCGATGAAATACCTCGACGTGCTCCGGATTAAAGAGCCGGCCTGACTGCTCGTCCACCGCAGTTCGAATTGCCGCAACCTGACTAAGCATGAGATCATCCCGTTGAACCAGCACGGCAATCCGATCCGCGAGATGCAGGAGGTGCGCTTCATCCGGTACAACCTCACCATTCCATCGCGTGCCTTTACCGTCTGCCCAAGGCATGTGGTGGTAGCGCACCAGATGGGCGATGCCGCGAAAGGGCTCAAACGTTTCGAGGAGCCGGGCGCCGACGATGGCATGCTGATAGGGCCGCACATCTTCAAATTCGAGGACATCCAACCGCTCCTGCATCGAAAAACACCCGATGTCATGGAGCGCGCCCGCCAGTGCCAACTGATATTGGGCGGAATAGGGCAGGTTCGATTCGCAGGCAAGTTGATAGGCGATGTAGGCGACCCGCGTGTGGTGCTCCGCGATTCGCGGATTTACCAGATCCACCGCTTTCGCCAGTGATGCAACCAGATCAAACAAGTACACGCGGCCCGGCGAGGAGGACATAAATCCCATCTCCCCCCGCCTTCATCACCGGAATGCTTGCGCGCTTCCATTATAACCGCCAAAGCGCGGGTTGCGGGAAAAAACTTGGCCCGAGCCCCTAGCGGGGCCGTGCCTGTCCGGCTTCCTCGCAGATCGCGTCAAACAAGCGGGAAACCGGTTCCAAGCCAAAATCTTGAAAGTTCTTCGGGTTCTTCCAAAACTCCTTCAACCGCCCACGGCCCTCACGTTCGTACATGACGATCTTGATCATCATCTGGGCCTTGTCGAGTCCGCGGACGAGCCGGGCTTCGGGAGTTTGAGGGTCGATCAATTCACGATGGTACTCCGCGAAGTGGCCGGGGAAGCCATCGAGCAAGCGCTCGATAATCGCCTGTTCGGCGTTCTGCTTGGCCGCCTTGAGGTATCCGTCCCCGGCCGGCATGGGGATGTCCATGAGCCACGCTTCCGGGAGGTCGTGGATAAGGGCCATCGCCAGCGCCCGTTCCCGATCGAACTGCTCCGGGTACTCCTCCACAAAGAGCAAGGTCATCAGGGCAACGAAGTGACTGTGCGCCGCAACGGACTCCGGTTCGGTGACGCCCCGCAACACATACCCCGCCCGCGCGATGCGATCCAACGGATGGATTTGTTCAAACAAAGAAATGACGCAACGTTCAAAATCTGCCATTCGATGCCTCTCGAGAAAAATAGGGACAGGCACCATTTTCCTTCTCCGCGCTTGGGTCATCTACTCAGCGAGTGAAACGGAAAATGGTGCCTGTCCCTATTTTTCTCTGTCCCCATTTTTCCCGCATCACACAAGGTGGCATTAAATCAGCGAATCCCGCAGGCAATCTTCCCGCATGTTCAGGTATTCGTCGAGCATGGCTTCCGCCGATTCGCGATCGAGTCCCAACACGGCGAGCGAAGGCGTGATGGCTTCGAGCAGGGGACCGCTATCTTCCAGTTTCGTTTGCAGGGCCCGCGCCATCAAATTGGCGATGGCGACGATGGCGACGTTTTCTTTGGCGTCGACCGCCAATTCCGGACGGTGATGGAAGCGGATGGGCTCGGCAATTTCGATGGGAAGCCCCCAGTGCGCCGCGAGCAGGTGACCGGCTTCCGTGTGGGACAGCCCGAGAATCTCCTCTTCGTTGGCGATCAGTTCTTCGCCATCGAGACCCTGGTCCACCTTGCCGTACAAATCCGACGCGACTTCCGAGAGCGCCAGCCGGCCGATGTCGTGCAACAACCCGCCGGAGAACACGCCAATCTGGCGCTTGCGCCCGCTGGCCTTCGCGATGATCCGCGTGGCCGCCGCACAGCACATGGATTCGACCCAGAACGCGCGGTAATCGAAGACCTTTGACTTATCAAAGACATTAACCACAGCCGCCGACAACACGATGGCGTACGTCTCACGCAATCCCAGCAGCGATACCGCCAGTCCCACGTCGTCCACGCGCTGCGGGAACCCGTAGGCGGCCGAATTGGCCACGCTCAGCACTTTCGCCGCGATGGGCGGGTCCAAGACGATGATATCCGCCACGTCGCGCACGGAACTCAATGGATCGAGCGTCGCTTCCTGCACGCGCCGTACCGTCTCCGGCAACGCCGGAAGGGTATCGATCTGTCGAATGAGGTTCGCGACGTTGGTAAGTCGAATCGACGCACGGATGCCGGTTGCGTCAGGCACTTCCACGCCAGTCGGCGTTACCGGGGGGGCCTCTTGCCCCGGCGCGGGCTCTGGGTAGTACCGCTCAATCGCCGACCGAATGTCGGACGGCGCGCACAACAACGGTTTGACGCGCAGACCAGTGCGTTCCTCGATCTTCTGCACCGTCGCCGAATCCAGCGGACAAACCATGCCCACGGTCAGCAGACGGCCCAGCTTGTCGATGGGGAAAATCTCGTGTTCCACCGCCATTTCGCGGGGAATCAGTTCGATAAGCTGACGGGGAATCTCATATTTGGAGAGGTCAATACTTGCGACGCCAGGCTGCCGCGCAAGAAAACCGACAAAAGCCTCTGCGTCCAGGTAGCCCAGCGCAATCAAGGTTTCCACGATCTTCCCGCCTTTGGCGGCTTGCGTGTTGAGCCCTTCCTGCAACTGCTCCCGATGAATCAGCCCCGCGTCGACGAGCAATTCGCCGATGCGCCGCTTCGCCATGGAATCCAGTTGCCGCTGAGCGGCAGCACGGGACGATGATGGCGCTCCGCCTCCATACCCTCGATTGCCCGGTTGCCTGTCATTTGTACTCGGTGTCATCTAGTACCTTCCCATTTACCGGGCATCTGCGCACGCCGCGTGCAGCCAGTACCGAAGGCGCGCGGTCACGATCTCACCTGCGCTAAGACAGAAGACGGCCCAGTGCCAGACCATTCTACGGGCGCATGCCCGTACCAATCAAGCAGACCGGGTATCGTCAAATGTTGCCGCGCTACCGCCGCAGCGCCGCTTCCAGTCTCGCCGTTTCTCGCAGCCCCGCATATATCTCCCGGGCGGCCCGGACACGATCGAGCAAATCGGGGCCTTGCAAGGCCAACTGCTGAATGGGCCGGTTGTCGTTCACGGCTCCAGCATCGTTCTGGGCGATCGCTTCGGCGACGATCTGCTCGATCTCCGAGAGGCTGGTTTCCCGCTTTGCGATGAGGTCCTCGATGCCCTCGTATTTCCAGAATCGCAGCCCTTCCCGGATCACGTAGATCGGGGTCGTATGCGCTCGCGACCCGTCGCTGCCCTCGGCACGTGCCGCGATCCAGAACCCATTGCCCGGAGGGACTTCAAAGTCGAGAACCAGTTCAGCCTCATCTGCTGAAGAGGGTTCAATGCTCTCAATAGAATCTCCGTGGACAACGACATCCAGTCTGGATGGCACGCAGCGCTCGGGGTCGCCCCACGCACGCGCATACACGCGCAGCGGCCTGTCGTCGTCGACGAGAATCTCGTCGCCGGGAATAGCCTTGTCAACGCGGAAGTCCAGCATGATGCCGTTCGTCACGAAGGTGTTACCCCGGCGCACCGCCTCAAACCAGCGGTCCGCATTGAACCGCTTCTTGCCCGTATAGGCATACACCCGCACTTCGCCTACGCTTCCGCCCCAGGGCACATCGGACCCGGCCGACGCGGTCACTTTGAAGCCCGTGTTCAAGAAATCGTAGTAAAGGTCGGTACCGAGATTGGCGAACTGGAGCAACTCCACGAAGTCGATCTTCTCTTTGGGGATGTTGATGCTCATATCGCGATGCACGAAGAAGATCCCCGAATTGACGTGGGCATACCCCGACAACCCGCCTTGCCGGTGCGCTTCGTCAAAAACGGTGTCGTAGAGGTAGTACTGTTCCGTGTTCCGAATCATGTTTTTGATGTTCATGGAGATGGTGTGGCCGAGTTCGTTGTGCGTTCGCGGGCACTCCTGCCCCGGCGACAGCACGTAGTCGCCATCCACCACGCGATAGTCCTTCCCGAAGCCGCGCTGCTCGAACCAGGTCCGGTAGATGTCTCCCA
>JAHDWY010000194.1 GCA_023384315.1 Candidatus Hydrogenedentota bacterium
ACCGCCACGGCCACGCGGGCTACGGAGGCGCGTGTCGACCGCGCTACCATTGCGCGGGGACGGCCATCTGCTCTTCCGGCGTGGGCAGGGGTTTGATTCGGATGTTGCGGTACATTACGGAATCGTTGTGTTCCGTCAACACGATGAACCCGCGGGGCAGCCGGACTTTCAATTCATCGTGCTCGTACAGGTTTCGATCCTGCACCACCGTGCCGTTGAGCACATACCTTAACTGAGAGCCGTTCAGCGTTACCTCTGAAACGTTCCATTCACCTAGTGGCTTGACTGCGTTGACCGATGGCGCCTCCACATCGTAGATGGAGCCCGTGCTGTTTTTGTCCGGCTCCGTACCGTAGTCGCCAAGCATCTGGTATTCCATGCCGATTCGCGACGCGCGAGCGGAACGCGGGGCGCGCAAGTGCACACCGTTGTTGCCGCCTTTGGGCAGCGTCCATTCCCAGCGCAGGACAAAATTGCCGTACCGATCGATCGTGCGAAGCCCGCGCGATCCGCCAGAGACGCGCTCGAGTATACCGTCGTGGACCTGCCAGGCCGTCTGGCTGTCTCCGAGGACGGTCCAGCCGTTAAGGGTCTTCCCGTCGAACAGCGCAATCCAGCCCTCTGCCGCTTCGGCGGGAGTCAGAACGGAATTGTCGGGCGTCCAGGAATAGTTCTCCGCGGGAACCACGTTCGCGAGGTCGAGGAGTTCGTAATACTCGTCGTATTGGGGAAGAATGAAGTGAGCTTGCTCAACAAGCGCGGGCGGCAGTGCACCGAGTAGCAGCGTCGGCCTATCCGCGACGGCCTCAGGATCGGCTACGATCTGAACGTCGCCGCCTTCTGGAGACACGAGCATGAGCCCCGGCGCCCTGCGATGAATCTCCCGAGCGAGTCGCGCGGAGTCGGGTCCCTCGAGTAGATAGACCAGATCCTGGTCTTTGCGGAACTCCTTTGCGATCGTCTTTGCGGCTTGGATTCGCGCCTTTTCCGTCTTGGGGGCATAAGGACCGAACACGCGAACCACGCCGACCATGCTTCGGCCCGAACCGATATCGCGGATCTGTCGCACGGCGTCGGCCGCTTCCTTCGAAATGCTTCTTCCGTCTTCGCTGAGGCCGTAGAGGTCGAAGCAGGGCGCCGGAGCCCCCACGTCGGCGGCCCGGTTCATGCCCCGGTAAACGTCAGCGATCGGAGCGCCCGGTTTGGCGAGATCGGGAACGTAGATCGACCGAATCGTGTATTCGCTGGAGCCTCGCTTTACGACGCCGTTGTCCACGCGAAATTCGTTATCCGCTGAGGCGGCCGCCGCCAGTACGATGAGCACCGCCAAGGTGCGCGAAAACTGCAGAATGCTTCCGGAATTCACAGTCTCATTCCTCCCGGTTGGTTCGATCAAGAATAACGCGAGAAGCACTGTAGCAAATCCACCTCGCAAGCCGCTAACCACCGGCGGATCGTTGAACGCATGCGTCCGCTGGCGTATCATTCGGAGGTCTGGGCTACGAACTACGGATCGAGGTAAATATGAAATGGATGATTCCCGTGCTGGCGCTGATTGCGTCCGCCGCCGTTATGGGTCAGGAGAGCCCCTCCGAGGCTTCCCCGGAGAATGAGGGGGTCTATACCCGGGATACGCTGCTGGAGGGGTCGAATGCGATCTTGGACTCCATGGAAGCCGTCGAGAACTTCCTGGCGACGCAGACCGATTCCGCGGAAGAGCTTTCGGGCGACCCCGTGACGCTCACCGCGCGGCGTTGCGTGGAGTTGGCGTTGTCGCAAAACGCGCAAGTGGCGGTTGCCCAGGATGATGTGGTGGCGGCACAATCGAAGATTGGCCAAGCCCAGTCGCAGATGAAACCGCAATTGAAGGCCTCCATGACGTTCACCCACACGGAACTGAATACCAAGGATTTCTCGTCCGGGTCGGGCGGGCTTGGCGGGGGTCTTGGCGGGGGCCTCGGCGGCGGTCTCCTTGGCGGAAGTCTGCTGGGTGGCGGCCTCCTGGGAGGAAGTTTACTCAGCGGTGGCGGGGGTGGAATTACCGATAGTCTCGGCCTCGAACCGGAAGACGATTTCCGGATGGACAAGGTCGAGCTGAACCAGGTCCTCTATGCGGGCGGTCAGATCCGCGCGGCCATCAACGCGGCGAAGTACCTGGCGGAATCGCAGGAGTGGCAGAAGGCCGCGACGCTGGCGCAGCTCGAGTATCAGGCCAAACAGGCGTTTTACGACGCCGCCGCCAGCGAGGCGCTGGTGAGCGTGGCCGAGGCGAGTGTGAAGTCCTTCGAGCGCAACTTGTCTGACGCGCAGGAGATGTTCGACGTTGGCATGGTCAGCAGCTTTGAGGTGTTGCGCTCGCAAACGGAATTGGGAAGCCGCCAGGCAAGTCTGGTCGAGGCGCGAAACATTCAGCGCCTGGCCCATGCGAATCTGCGCCGGATCATCGCGGTGCCTCAGAACACGCCGCTTGTGCTGGAGCCCAAGCTGGACTACCTGCCCTATACGCCGGATATCGACGAACTGGTCACCCACGCCGAAGAACACCGCCCTGAGATTCAATCGCTGAAGAACGGTATCGAGGCCGCAAAGGCGGACGTTGAACGGGTCCGCGGCCAGTACAAGCCCCAGGCTGGCGCGAATATCCAGTGGCAGAATGTGGACAACGGCGGCTTCTCGCAGCCGGACGGCTGGACCTTCAGCGTCGCGGGTCAGTGGGACATCTACCAGGGCGGCAAGCGTAAGCACGAACTCGTGGAATCCAAGGCGCGATTGCAGAGCCTCGAAGATCAGTTGCGCGACCTCGAGGCGCTGATTGAGCTGGACATCACACAGGCCTACATTCAGATCAAAGACTCCATGGCGCGCATTGTGAGTGAGAATGGCACCCGCGAACTCGCCCAGGAAGGCTTGCGCCTTTCCGAGTTGCGGTTCCAGGAGGGCGTCGGAACCCAATCCGAAACCCTCGATGCGGAGCTGGCGTTGACGAATGCGGAGCGTTCACTTGTGCAAGCGCTGCGCGACCTCGCCGTCGCCAACGCTACCCTGGAAAGGGCGATAGGCAAGAGCTGGCAGGATGTCGCGCCGGAACCTGCAGAACCAGCGGTCGGCACCGCTGAACCCGTAGAGTAAGCCCCTCGTCGCCGGTGTCGCACAATTTCTCCTGTAGGGCAAGGTGGTTGCGCGGATACAATGCGTGGCATCTATCTTCTCGTTGTAATCCCACTCCGACGCAGCGATTCTACTTTCCTTCCCCGTCCTTGCGCGGAGCAGGTGTTTTTCTCCGCGCCGAGGTCTAACTGATATTCCACGTTTACCGTGTCGGTAAGGAGTACCTCGATTCTGGCGCTGGGGAGGCTGTGCGGAATCTGGGTTTTCCGCAGTTTTTTTTGATTACTGCCGTGCTTCATCGTTTTCAGACGGCAGCAACCCCTCCGGCCATTATTTCCCTAAGTTACTGAAATTATTCTGCTTATCTTCTGCAATTCTTGCGCAGCACCAGGCCTGGTGCGGATTTGAGGCTCGGCGACAGCTTGACAGGGTGCAGATACTGCGTTAGAATGAGTGTGTATTCAAAAATGAATGGTAATTCATTTTCGTGAGGAACTCCCATGACGATCTTCAGCAAAGAGGGAAAAGTGCATACCCCGAAACGACGTCAACGCGTCGATGCGGCGATCCTGGATGCGGCCGAACAGGTGTTCACACAAAAGGGATATCAGCAGACGACGATGGACGCCGTGGCGCGAGAGGCCGGTATTTCGGTCGGCACGCTGTACAACCTATTCAAGAGCAAGGAGGACATCTACGGGCAGGTCGCGCAGCGTGTCGGGGAGGTCGTGCTTAGGCGTCTCGATCCACTGGCGCGCGCGAGCGACCCGGAAGCGGCCGTACTCGACCTCATCCGGCTTCGTTTGCACAACTACACGAACGACCGCCTGTTCTTTCAGCCCTTCTGCTTCCCGGCCTATCTGGGAGTGCAACCGGAACCGTCGCGTCTTGGCCCTGAAGTGAACCGGCTTCATGAGCACTACGTGGATCTTGTCGAACGAATATTTCACCGGTGCCTCGCGAAAGTGGGACAACCGGGCACCCCTGACATCAAGATGGCGGTCTGCCTGGAAGGGATGCTGAATGTATTCATGGGGTACTGGTCCGAGCCGTTGCAGTCCGACAACCTGGCCAAAGTAGCGCGTCACATGAAGACCGTGCTGCTTCGCGGGGTAGCCCCGGCGATCGACATTTCCGAAAGTGACCCGGAAGTGGCTACCTCGCGGGCGCTCTACATCAGCCGCTATGACTTGGAGCGGTTGACGGAACTGATCGAGGTCGTGCGCGACTTTGGGAAAAAGGAGAACCAGAAGTACGCCGACAACCTGGACGAGGTCTTGAAGCATGCGCGCGTAACGAGTCCGCGGGAAGTGCCGCCGGACGTCGTCACGATGAATTCCAAGGTACGCGTGGTCAATCGGACCACGGGCTCGGAGCATGTGTATGTGCTGGTGTTTCCGCGAAGCGCCGAATCCGCGCCCGAGAACATTTCCATCTTGAATCCGCTTGGGACCGCGTTACTGGGGCGGCGTCTGGGGGACGTGTTCACGGTGGGGGGGGAAGAGACGGCCCCTGTTTATGAGATCACGCAGATGCTGTATCAGCCGGAGGCGTCAGGTGATTACCATCTGTAAATTGGGCCCAGACGGGCAGCGCAAAATCAAAGAGGGTGGCGTGATGGAAAAGCAAATCGTCATTACAGCGCTTGACAGGCACCGTATTCTGGACTGCCTGTATGTTCTAAACGAGTTCCCGGAGAAGCGGACTCTGCCGCATATTCAGCGCCTTGAGGACGAGGTCAAGCATGCTACGGTGATCTTGGATCCCATTTACATGCCGGCGGACGTCATTACGATGCGTTCCCGGGCGAAGTTGAGAAGCCCCGCAACCCAAGAGGCAGTGGAGTGGACGCTGGTGTATCCGGCGGAAGGCGATATGGCATGCGGCAGAGTCTCCATACTTTCCCCGATTGGCTCGGCCATGATCGGCTGCAAGGTGGGGGATTCCTTTGAAGCGGATATGGCCGGCGGGCGAAACGAGTTTGTTGTTGAGGAAATAACCTATCAGCCCGAAGCGACGGGGGAGCAGTATGTATAGTTGCGCATATTCGCGAGTACTTCTGCTATCCCAATAGTCGCGGACGTACTCCGGGGACAGAGAAAGCGAAGAAATGGCACCCGGCCGCCGGTAACACGCGGAGCACCGGGACTGGTAGCGAAACCGACCGCGTCGTGGTTGCAGATCGTGGAGAATGAGACTCCCTGACCACAATCCGCGTCAGACGAGCCCGTGGAATGGCGCGGCTCGCGCACGCGAAGCCGTCGCCGCGTCAAATGGAGATATCCCATGAGCAAAAAGAACGACGTGATAAGTGAATTCGACAAGGCCCGCCTGCAGGAGGTGATCGACTCGATTCGGGCACAAAGCAGCGACAACCGCCCGTGGTCGATGGGCGATAAACTCCAGGAGAGGCTGGAAAAGTCCGAGGCGCTGGACCCTAAAGACATCCCCGCGGATACCGTAACGATGAACTCCATCGTGCGGGTACGAGATCTCGATACGGACAAGGTCGGGGTGTACAACCTGGTATTCCCTTCGGACAGCAAGCCTCTCGAGGGGCTTTTCTCCGTGCTTTCCTCCCTTGGCATCGCGCTGTTCGGTTCTCGCATCGGCGCCGTGGTCGAATGGGAGACACCGAAGGCGCACAAGAATCTGGAGATTGTGGGAATCATCTACCAGCCGGAAGCGGCGCAGCATTGGACGCTCTGAGAATCGCGCGTGGACCGTGCAATGAGAGGCGCGGCATTCGCGCGTTCAATGCCAGGTTTGCGGTTCTCGATGGGCATAGGAATTGGATTGGTATTGGCTGCGCGATTCGCGGCATGAGAGGTTGTAATGACTACGGGACTGTTGTTGACGGGCGTACTTGTCTTCCTGGCGCGAATCGTCGATGTCGCCTTGGGCACGCTTCGGACCTTGATGACCGTGCAGGGCCGCATTCTCATGGCAGCCAGTCTGGGCATCGTGGAGGTCATCGTCTGGATTCTCGTGGTCAGCGCGGTCGTAAGTCAGATCAGAGAGACGCCCGCGTTGATTCTGTTCTACGCTTTTGGTTTCGCCAGTGGCAATGTGATTGGCATCCTGGTCGAATCGAAACTCGCGTTGGGAAATGTCGCGCTCAAGGTCATTTCGACTCAAGCAGGGCCGTCCCTGGCCGAACGGCTTCGGTCGATTGGCCAGCCGGTGACGGTGTTCACGGGAATGGGCATGAGTGGTCCCGTCCATCAGCTGTTCATGATATGCCGGCGGAAAGATCTGGGCCGGCTGCTCGACGTTGTCAAGGGCGTGGACGCTAACGCGTTCGTTGTTACGGAGATGATCAAGGACGTCAACAAGTTGCTGAACCCGATCCAGGTTCCGGTCGCGAAGTCGCAGATAACCCCGTAACTCGCGCGTCAACGTGCGCGAACGTATCCTCGCGAAGCTTAAGCGTTCCGGGCGGTGGAGAAGGATGTTTTCGAGAAGGAATCCACGTCCACCGGAGCGCGATTACGGATCACTTCTCGCCGCGGTAAGATGAAACGAGGGGAACGATCTGCGGCTACCGTGTGTGGTGTGGAGGATCGCACGTCAAGCAGGCCGATCCGTCAGGGAATACGGTCTTGAACGCGAACCGGCCGGACGCGGGATCGAGTTCAATGAGCTTGGCGCCTTTGGGGAGCCGGTCGGCGCCGTAGCCGCCGTGGCCGGTGGCGCGGCCGTAGGTCAGGATGATCCCTTCCTCTTCAAACCAGAAGTCGTTCACGTGGCTGTGGCCGACGAAGCAGGCGCGGATCGTGCCGGTATCGCGGATCGCGTCGAACCGGTCGGCGCTGTTTCCCCAGTACAACACCTCTTCCTGGGCGATGCCGTGCACGGTCCCCGCGAGCCGGGCGCGCTCGTATTGCTCAAGAGGAATATGGAAGAACGCAATGGCCGGGGTGCGTTCGCCGCGCTCCAGCACGATGCGTTCGGACTCCGTGCGTAGCCAATGCAGGTCCTGGGGCCAAAGCCCTTCGCGGTGGGAGTTCAGGAAGTAGAGGTCCCACGCGGGACGCCCTTCACATTTGATACCGACAAGAAAATTGCCCCGCCCGTCTCCTTTCGGCATACACGCGTTCTGCGACGCGGCAATGCGCGCCGTGTCAAACTCAAGTTGGTTCACGTAGTCGTGATTGCCCCACGTGAAGGCCCAGGGCGCGCCGAGGGTGCCGAGGAAACTCAGATCCCGGTCCATCAAATCCCGTCCCCGATCGGGCTTATCGTCACCACACCAGATGTCGCCCGTTACCGCGAGGAAGCCGGGTTGCCAGTGCTGAACGAGGGCGCGGATATCCGCATAGGTGCGCGCCGCCGCTTCTTCGCTCGTGTCGTTGTGGAAATCTGTCAATTGCAGAACGCGAAAATCCCGGTCCGTGCGGGCTTGGATGCTCCCGTTTGTCTCGCTCATCTTCTCTCGCCTCGCTCGGCGTGTGCGCGTTGCAGATTCGCAAGCGCGTTCAGATAGGCCGTGTTGTGCGGCAGCCAGACCTCGTTGGGTTCGAAGTCGGGGA
>JAHDWY010000195.1 GCA_023384315.1 Candidatus Hydrogenedentota bacterium
CCTCGGTATTGCAACGGTCTATCGCTCGGTCCGCGGTCTCACCGAAGAAGGCTGGCTCGTGCCTGTGGAGGTTCCCGGCGAACCCCACCGGTACGAGCTTTCCGGTCAGGACCATCACCATCACTTCACGTGCCGCGCATGCGGCCGCATGTTCGACTTTGACGGTTGCCCCACCGATTTGGCCCGGCTCGTGCCCGCCGGTTTCGTCATGGAAGACCATGAGGTCTTTCTCTATGGACGCTGCGTGGACTGCCGGAAGTCTTAGCCGATTTCGGTTGTTCTCCATTTACGTAGCATCTTTCCGTCCGCATTCGATTGGGAATACACTGTGACTACCCACACCTACAAAATACACGGAATGGACTGTGCAGAAGAAGTCGCCGTGCTCAAGCGGGAGTTGGGACCGCTGGTGACGTCGGAAGACAATTTACGCTTCGATCTCCTCCAAGGTCGATTGATCGTGGTTTCCGACGAACCCGCCGGCACGATCCGAGCGGCCATCGGCAAGACCGGGATGCGCGCCGTGCCGTGGGAAGATCATGTCCGCGAAAGCCGGAGCGAATCGGTAGTTGGGTACTGGACGACCCATGGCCGCGAGGTCATGTGCATCGCAAGTGGCGTATGTCTCATTGCGGCCTTTGTCGCGCAGATCGCGAATCTTGGGCTGCGGGTAGCAGTCATACAGACCGATGTTGACGGATACAGCGCGGTGACGACATTCCTTCTCGCCGTGGCCACGCTGACCGGCGCCTGGTATGTGATACCCAAGGCGTGGTACGCCCTCCGCTCGCTTCGTCCCGACATCAATCTGCTCATGGTGGTGGCGATTACCGGCGCGATCATCCTTGGCGAATGGTTCGAAGCGGCCATGGTGAGCTTCCTGTTTTCGCTCGCGCTGCTGCTCGAATCGTGGAGCGTGGGCCGTGCGCGCCGAGCCATTTCCTCCCTCATGGACATGGCCCCGGATACTGCCCGTTATCGTCCAACTGGAGAAATTGCCACTGAATTCCACGAAGGTCCCGTAGGCGAGGTGCCTGTGGGCTCAACTGTATCCGTACTGCCCGGCGAACGGGTGCCCCTGGATGGAGTCGTGACCCGCGGCGCCACGTCCATCAACCAGGCGCCCATTACGGGCGAGTCCGTCCCCGTGCCCAAGAGCGAAGGCGACGAAGTCTACGCCGGTACGATCAACAATGAAGGATCCCTCGAGTTCCGCTCCACCAAGGCCGCGGAGGATTCCAGTCTCGCGCGCATCATCCGTATGGTTGAGGAAGCGCAGAGCCGTCGCGCGCCCGCGGAGCAATGGGTGGAACGATTTGCCCGCTATTACACGCCCGCCATGATGATTCTGGCCGTTCTCGTCGCGGTGGTTCCGCCGTTGCTTGGCCTGACCGCATGGGGTGTTTCGGTATACCAGGCGCTTGTCTTATTAGTGATTGCGTGTCCCTGCGCCCTTGTGATTTCCACGCCGGTCAGCATCGTCGCGGGATTGACGCGGGCGGCGCGCGCCGGAGTCTTGATCAAGGGCGGCGCATACCTCGAGATGCCGGCCCAACTCAAGGCCATCGCCATGGACAAGACCGGCACGCTTACGCTGGGCGAACCGCGCGTGCAACGAGTGATCCCGTTGAACGGGCACAGCGCCGAGGAATTGCTTTCCATGGCGGCCGGCATTGAATCCCTCAGCCGTCATCCGGTGGCGGAAGCGGTGGTTCGTCATGCGCGTGACGAGCAGGTGGCCTTCAGTCCCGCGGAGTCATACCACGCCATCGAAGGCAAAGGCGCGGAGGCGCGCATTGGCGATCGGGTGTATTGGATCGGAAGCCATCGGCTCTTACGCGAACGCGGTCATGACGACGACACCGCAAACGAGCATGCGACTGCAATCGAAGACGCAGGGCATACGGTGGTGATGCTCGGGACGGAAGCGCATATCTGTGGCCTCATTGCCGTTGCCGATGAAGTGCGCGCGGAAAGCCGAGACGCAGTGGACGCGTTGAAGCGGGCGGGCGTCGAGCACATTATTATGATTACCGGCGACAACGAACGCACCGCGCGCGAACTCGCGGCGGCGGTCGGCGTGGACGAGTTTTACGCGGAACAACTTCCGCAAGACAAAGTCGCGCGGCTTCGCGAAATCGTCGATCGCCACGGCGCTACCGCCATGGTGGGCGACGGCGTGAACGACGCGCCGGCCATGGCAGCATCGAGTCTGGCCATTGCCATGGGCGCCGCGGGCAGCGACGCCGCCATTGAAACCGCCGACGTGGCGCTCATGTCTGACGATCTCTCGAAGGTTCCGTGGCTCGTCGAACACTCGCGGCGGACCGTGCGGATCATCCGCCAGAATGTGGTCATTGCCCTGGGACTCAAGGTCGTGGTTTTCGCGCTCGCGCTCGCCGGTTGGGCGACCCTTTGGCTGGCTATCCTTGCCGATATGGGCGCATCGCTCATCGTCATCTTCAACGGCCTCCGCCTCCTCAGCACCCGCGAGTAGTAGAAATGGTCAATGTCTCCATTTTTCTCGCCCTCACCAATGTGCAATGATCATCTGGCGGTTAAAGGCTGCGCATGGAGGGGACTTACATGTTTTCAAAGCACCGCGTCTGGTTCTGTATTTGTGCTGCATGCATGACAATAACCGCAATGGTCGTGGCGTCGGCCGACGATCAACCATCACGTTTTCCCGCCGATCATCCCTTGCGAAGCGCTCCGGTCGTCGAGCCCTTCGACGTGAACCAACTGCCCAAGGCCGAACTGCTCGCCACGCCGGAAGTCCGTACCTTGCTGGGCTACACGCGGCGTCCGCTTCATCTTCCCGACGGCCACACGATGGCATTGTTTTCCTTTAGCTATTCCGCGCCGGCGAACTGGATCTTCCTGGTGGACGGACGCGACCTCTCCTCGACGCGCCACGCCATTCCGAACAACGACATCGCCTCGCACGGCGCGGCGCTCGGCGCCGATGGAAACATCTACATCATGCCCTACAACACGGCGCGGGCGTATTGTTTCGATACGAAGACGCACATTTTCGAGCAGCTCCCGACCGATGTTGCCGAAGGCGAATACACCTGGGACGCCCTCGGCGGCTCCGATGGCTGCATCTATTTTGGCACCTACCCCAACGCCATCTTCGGCGAGTACAACCCGGAAACGAAATCGTGGGCGTTATGGCCGAACCTCGTGCCCGATACCAAGTACATCACCGGATTCAGCGAAGATGCCGAAGGGCGCATTTGCTTTAAAGCCTGGGGCCCCGGCGAAGTGTGGATGGCCTTCGATCCCGAAACGCGGGCGTTCGAAACCATCGAAGCGCCGAGCGCTTCAGGAACGGCATTGCCTGCGCCGCCCGCGGACGATGAGTCGTACATCGCCAGCGTCGTCGCGGGCGAAAGTCGGTTCGCGGTCAGCCATCCCACGGGACGCGTCTGGGATATTACCAGTGTTGAGCCGCGACTGATGGGTGATACGGGTTTGCCTGCCGAAACCACCTGGTGGCTGAAAGCAACGGGCGACGAAGTCTTCGGGGTGAGCTATTTTGGCGGACTTTTCAGGTACGGTTTTGCGGATGGCGCGTTTGCGACCGGCCAGTTGGACAATCGCGCTGCCGCCGGCAACAGCATCATGTTTGTGGAGACCGTCACACCGGAATGCGTCATCGGCGCGAATTACAGTCAACAGAATCTCTTTCGCGTCAATCCGAATACCGGAGAGATCGTAGAGTCGAATTGCGTCGTGGCGCGCGTTTCGGGCGAACCCATGTGCGCCGTCGGTTTCGGCGGGAAGGCGTACGTGGGAATCTACGTACAGTCGCTCATCAGCGTGTACGATCCCGCGCAGCCCTTTGCGTTCCGCACGAATCCAAGGGAACTCATCGAACTGGGCACAACCTATGAACAAACCCGGCCCCGCGCGGCGGTGACGGACGGCCGCCTCGTCTACATCACCTCCGACAGCGCCTACAACAAACTCGGCGGGGCCTTGGCGATCGTCGATCCTGCAGCAGAGCAGATCGACGTGTATCACCATTTGATCCAGGATCAAAACCTGCCGACGCTGGCCTATGACCCGTCCACCCGCTTGCTCTGGGGCGGCACGGATCGCTGGGGCCAGATGCGCAGTCATCCGCCCACGCAGGAAAGCGCGCTCATCTATTCCTTCGATCCAAATACCCGCACGGTGGTCGATCGACTGACCCTTTGGCCCGGCGCCGATGTGGTTACAGTCCACGGCGTCTCGAAGGAAGGCGTCCTCGTCGCGTCAAATAGTGGCGGGTTGGCTCTGCTGGATACCCAGTCGAAGGAGGTGTTGTGGCGCGGTCCAATCCCGGCGAACCTCGCCGGAACCGCCCGTCGAGGCAGCGACGGCATGCTCTACTTGCTAGGTGACGGCGTGCTGTACCAGTGGGACATGGCAAGGGGTCTTTTGTCCGCCAAAGCCTCAGTAATCGACGGCATCTACTTGACGGAATCCGCGCCTGACTTGTGGATTATTGCGAGTTCCAAGTCCCTGTTCTCCATTACGTTGTGAACTGCATGCGGAGCGGCTTCAGGGTCACGAAGTCCCCCTGTTCCAATTGTTAGGACTCGGCTAGCCAGCGTCTCCGTAATTTGCTATATTGGCCGTCTATGAAAAACATCTACCAGATCCGGGAAGTGTCCACGCTGTCCTTTAACGAGCGGGTCTTGCAGGAGGCGGAGGACACACGAAACCCCCTCATGGAGCGGCTCAAATTCCTCGGAATCTTCTCGTCCAACATGGACGAATTTTTCAAGGTCCGCGTCGCCAGTATCCATCGCCGCGTGGAATTGGGAAAGAAGAGCATGAGCGCGGTACTCGAGGTGGTAGTCGACAAGGCCCGTGACCTGGACGAGCGGTTTCAGAAGGCGTACGGCGACATCAAGTCCGCGCTGGCGGACGAAGGAATACGGATTCTCACGGAACAGGACATCAACGGTCATTCCGGCGACCTCGCGGAGTGGCTCAAGGACCACTTCCGCGCGAACGTGCTACCAAGCCTGGTCCCCATCATCATCCAGAGCGGGCTTCCCTTCCCGCCGATCAAGGACGGGGCGCTCTACTTCGGGATAAAGATGCATGGCGAAAAGGATCGTTACGCCATTCTCGAAATCCCGAACGAATTGCCGCGCTTCGTGCAGTTGCCCAACGGCGACATCATGTATATCGACGATTTGATCCGCTATTCGCTCGGCGACATCTTCTACATCTTCGACTACGAGAGTATTGAAGCTTTCGAGTTCAAGATCTCGCGCGATGCCGAACTCGATATCGATAACGATTTCTCCGAGGGGTACGTGCGCAAGATGGAGCGGGTGCTCCAGCAGCGCAAGGGCGGCAGGCCGACACGGCTGGTCTATGATTCGACCATGCCACCGGGGATGCTGAAACTTCTTCGCAAAGAACTGCGCGTCACGAGCGACGATACGCTCATCCCCGGCGGCCGTTATCACAACATGAAGGATTTGATGCGGTTCCCCAACCACCGTCCGGACCTGGCGTTCCCGAAGGTTGAGCCGGCGTCACATCCCGTGTTGGACCACGTAAACAAGCCGATCATGGACATCATCCGGGATCAGGACATCCTGGTCACGTACCCGTACCAGAGCTTCGACCACATCATCCGCCTGCTCCGGGAAGCCGCCATCGATCCAAAGGTCGAAGAGATCAAGATGACCATGTACCGCGCAGCCACGCGGTCTCAGGTGGTCAATGCGCTAGCGGCCGCGGCCCGGAACGGGAAAAAGATATTCGTTTCCATCGAGTTGCAGGCGCGATTCGATGAGAAGAACAACATCAAGATTTCCGAGTTCCTGTCGGAAGCGGGCGCGATCGTTTCCTACGGCGTGCCGCCCATGAAGGTGCATTCCAAGCTGCTGCTCATCAAACGGAAGGGAACGTTTATCGCAGGCCTTTCCACCGGAAACTTCAACGAGGCCACGAGCCGTCTTTACGTGGACAGCATGCTGCTCACCGCCGACCGGCGCATCACGGCCGAGGTCGCTACGGTCTTCGACTTCCTCGACCAGGCGTCGAAAATGCATACGCTGACGGCGCCCAAATTCAAGCACCTGCTCGTGTCGCCCTTCAATTCGCGAAAGATGTTCATCAAGTTGATCAACCGCGAGAAGGCGAAGGGGTTGGACGGATACATCTGCATGAAGGTGAACCACCTCACCGATGCCAAGATCATCAAGAAAATCCGCGAGGCGGCCGATGCGGGCGTCCAGATGGACCTGGTCGTGCGCACCACGTACGCCATGCTGCCGCACCCGAACATCCGCGCCATATCCATTCTCGACCGCTACCTCGAACACCAGCGCGTGTTTGTGTTCGGCAAGGGGGAGGAACGCAAGATTTTTATGAGTTCATCGGACCTCATGGAGCGCAACCTGGACTGGCGCGTGGAAGTGGCCTTCCCCGTCTATGACCCCAAGCTGGTTCAGGAAGTTTCCGACATGATGGCCTTGCAGGTCGGCGACTGCTACAAAGCCCGCGTGCTCGATCAGACGCAATCGAACCTCTACGTCATCGATGGAACCGGAAAGCTCCAGGCCCAACGCGCCACGCAAGAGTATTTCCACGACATCAGCGAACCGCCCGTCCACACCCCGGAACGCGTACCCGGCCGGTAAACGCGCGAAGCACTCTTGCACGTGGTTCTTCCACTTCTCCCATTCCTGCTCTCGCAATGTCGCTGACAGATCTTTTACATTCTCTTGACGGGGAACTGACCGGCCCCGCGCAGTGCTCGGGTACCGTGAACGTGCAGCACACGTGAACGCATGAAGCAACGGAACCCTACGGGAGGTCATCATGAGCGTATCGACTCGAATTCAGCGCGGAGCACTTCTAGCTGCCGCATGTATGTTGTTGCTTGTCGTAGTATCGATAGCCAACGCAGAACAGGCGCGGCTGGACGCCGCTCTGGCCACGCCGGTTCTACTGGAAGGCGCGCGACAGAATGCGTACCTGCGCGTTGCCGTAACGGGCGAGCCCCTGCCGGATGTAGCGGAACGTACACCGGTTAATATGGCCATCGTGCTCGACCGTTCCGGTTCCATGCAGGGCGAAAAGATTGCGGCCGCGCGGGACGCTGCGAAACGGGCCATCGACCGCTTGCATCCGGATGACATCATCTCAGTTGTGGCATACGAATCCACGGTGCAAGTGCTCGTTCCCGCGACGCGCGCCACCGATACTGAATCGATATACCACGCGATCGATAGCGTACAGGCCGGAGGATCGACCGCCCTCTTCGCAGGGGTGAGCAAGGGGGCCGGCGAGATTCGAAAATTCCTCAGCAAAGACCGCGTCAACCGCATCGTGCTGCTCTCCGATGGACTGGCCAATATTGGCCCAAGTTCTCCCGGCGAACTGGGGGACCTCGGTACCGCCCTCGGCAAAGAAGGTATCGCCGTCTCCACCATGGGACTCGGCCTGGGCTACAATGAAGACCTGATGACCAAACTGGCTATGGCGAGCGATGGGAATCACATGTTCGTGGAGAACGCGGTAGATCTGGAGCGCGCTTACGCGTTGGAGTTTGGCGACGCCCTCAGCGTGGTCGCGCAGGACGTCGAAATGAAGCTAACGTGCAACACCGGCGTG